>JAAFHB010000178.1 GCA_010906965.1 Mariniphaga sp.
AAGATGTCCCAACGGCTATGAAATATTACGATCAGGCCCTTATCGCTAACCCCAACGACTTCATTACCATTAATAATATTGGGGTTAACCTGATGCAGCAAGGTCAGGAACAGGAGGCTAAGAAATATTTTCTGGAGGCATTAAAAATTAATGAACATTACGCGAATACGTATCATGCTTTAGGGATGATCGCTGAATCGGAAAATGATTTGCCTGCTGCATTTGACAGCACGATTCAAGCCATAAAATTCAATAAAAACAAGGATGTTCTTTATCAAAATTCAGTAAAACTTGCTTTTGATATTGCCGGACGTTTAACTAATTCGAACACCGGAAAATTCATATTGGAAGAATACAAGGACAAACTTAGTACTGAAGGTGGTACCGAAATAGAGATAATCGAAGATCCCGAAATACAAACCGCTGCAAAGTTTGAATTTGCCGAAAATTACAATCGGCAAAAACACATCATCCGGTTTAAACCAAAATATACGGCAACCGAACACTTAATTATTCATGAACTGGTTCATTTGGATTTTGTGATCGAAGCACGTAAAAAAGACTTAAATCAGATCTTTTTTTCAGAAAAATCTCATAAATCGTTATTTCAAAACGAGTTAGAATCTGCTGTCAATAAGCTCCGAAAAATGGATATACCGGAGGAGTCAATTACAAATTATTGTAATGGTTTATTCAGTATGATTAACAGCCAGATTTTTAATACCCCTGTTGACTTATTTATCGAGAACTTCCTGTATCATCAGTATCCTAAACTAAGGCCCTATCAGTTCCTCTCGCTTATAAATATGACAGAAGAGAGCATGAAAGCTGTAACGGATAAAACAGTGGTTGATATTGTACCTAAGAACATTATCTCGAAGAGCAAAATTTACAACCTTATAAATGCCATTCAGTTAAAGGAGTTATTTGGGTTGGATTTTATCAGTGATTTTAAAGCAACACCTGCTGAATTGACACAAGCTCAGAAGTTTTATGGTGAGTTTGCGCAATACAAGGATGACCGCGAACCTGCGGAAGAGTATGAATTGGTAATGAACTGGGCGGAAGATTTAAAACTAAACAAGTTCTTTGAGCTCGAAGGAGAGCTACAATACAGAAAACGGAGTGATATGGATACTTTTTTCAAAAGCCTTGAAGAAGATCCATTGGGCATAGAAGACCCTGATCCTGTTAAAGAGCGCGAAATGCAAAAATTCCTGAAGAATCATCAGGAAATTGGTATTAATATGGCAGTTGCGATGTATATGGTGGAAGCACTTCGATATTTCGACGAAATGCCAAAACAGAAAATCAGGAAGATTGCCGCCGAAATTGCCCTGCAAGGTACTCAAGGGTATAATCCTGACAAAAAAGACTATTCTATTACTTCAATACAAGGTAAGCTCTTTTCCGGGTTTCATATATTGGCCTGGTATTACGTGAGTTTTGCAATCGCGCTCCCCGAATTACTTTCACAGCTTCAATTGCCGTATGATGCGGAATACAAATATGCATTGACATTGTACAATCCTGATTAAATGCAGGGGAAGAAGAAAATGAACTAATAATGCCTCCTGGAATTTGATCGATGATGAGCAGGATGCCGCCTCTTGCTGATCAGAAAAAGCCTCGTTAAGGGGCTTTTTCTGTGGTCGTCCTTGACCTGGCACTTATCAAATTGAACCAACTCTGCCAATACTCTTTTCCGGGTAAATTTCATTTAAAAAACCGCACGGTATTTAAATTGCAATTTTATGTTTGATTCTGCTTTTCTTTGCTTATATTTTGTAAATTTGACACTGATACCTGCACATACTTTTTGTTGGGTCAAAAGCCTGTTAACATTTATATTACCAGGCTTTTATATTAAAAATAAATACCATTATTAAAATCAAATAATAAAGCATGTCTCAAAACATTTCGCAATACGAATCTGATGTATGGAAAACTGCCGACCTATTAATAGGTGCCGGAATAAAACAAAGCGATTTCCCGAAATTTATGATGCCCTTCTTTGCTTTGATCATGGTTGAAAGCCGTTTGATCAGGTACGCAAAGGAATTGGAAGGCGAAATTAGCCGAACCGATATTGATGGATTTATCGAGGAATTCAAGGATTTAGGCTTAGGGTTTAATGACTATGTGATTCGTAATAAAAAAACGTTGAAAGACATTTGTACAAACGATAAAACGTTTGATATTGATTTTCACGCCTATTTAAAAGCTTTCGATCCCGAAACAAAGTACCTGTTGGGAGTTGACAAAGGGAACGAAGAGGCAAAATTTCTGGATATTTCGGGGATCAGCGGACAGCTTAAAAAGAAAGGGATTCTCTTTGCTTCTGTTAAAACCTGGAGTGAAATTGATTTGGCGCCATTTAATAACTCCGAAATTACCACGCTCGAAGAACACATCAAACGTAAATGGGCTGATATCTCGGCTGAAACAGCCGGGGAACAGTATACTCCTGACGATATTATCTCATTGATTTCCGAAATTATCACCTCGAAAATCGATGACAATGGCAAGTTCCTGACCATTTTTGATCCTACGTGCGGCGGGGGCAACCTGCTTTTCGGTGTTGAAGATAAAATCCATGCGCAATTCAATAACCGGCCTACGGCAACTTTTGGACAAGACTGGAGTGACTCGCTTTATGCTTTGGCAAAAATTGAAAGCCGTTTCCGTAAAGACTCAAAAATTGAATACGGGAATAGCCTTGTCGACATTAAGTTTATTCACAACAAATTCGATATTGTTGTGGCCAATCCACCCTATGGAGTCGACTGGAAAGGCTACAAAAAGGATATTGACAACGATCAGACCGAACGTTTTCATGATAAACCTTCCATTTCGGATGGGCAGTTCCTGTTCACACAACATATCCTCTACCATTTGGCCGATGATGGTCTTTCAATTGTTGTTCATAACGGCTCAACCCTTTTTAGTGGCGATGCCGGAAGTGGCGAAAGCAATATCCGCAAATTCTTTTTCGACAACGATTATGTGGAAGCGCTGATCCAAATGCCAACCGATGAGTTTTTCAATACGGGCATTTATACCTATTTGTGGGTGTTTAACAAGAACAAACCAGTTGAGCGAAAGGACAAAGTGATCCTGATCAATGCGAGCGATTTATATGTACCCCTCAAAAAATCGAGAGGTAAAAAGCGCAAAGAGATGGACCTGGATAACCGCTCAATCATTGTTCAGACATTGTCCGAATTCAAAGATACCAGCTTTGCCAAAGTATTCGACAAATGGCATTTCTATTTCAACAAGCAATCGATCATGCTGACCAATGTCGATGAGAGTGGGAAAAGCCTCGAAACTGCGTTGCCCGTTAAAATAAATAAAGATGGTGAAGAAACCCGGGCCAAATCTATTCCACTGAAACCTGTTAAAATTGTGCAGGTTGCGACTGACGATTCTCCGTCAATTGAATTATCCGATTTTGAAATCTCCACGTACGATAAAACCAAATTCAGCAGCCTTGACGACTATTTCGAGAATCATCTAAAACCCGTCATTGCGGAACTTGATTACAAGGAAATGAACCTGAAGGTAATAACGGAGAAGGCAACCTATTGGTACGATGCCGATCAGGAAACCATTGTCGAAGAAACCAAAGGAAAACAAAAATCGCTGGGTTGTGGTAAAATAGTCTTTAAAGCAAATCTTAAAAAGCACGTCAAATCAAAGGAGGCTCTGATTACCATCACTGTAGAATTAACTCCTGATTACCAGAAAGATTACGAGATCATCCCTTTTTCGCCCAATCCCGAGGAGAACCAGCAGCATATCGACGATTTTATGGCACAATACATCTCCAAGCCATTTGAATACATCGACAATGTGATTGGCGCCGAAATCAATTTCAATAAGGTCTTTTACAAACCGGAACTATTGCGCGAAGTACCTGAGATTGTTAGTGATTTGCAAGCTCTTGAAAATTCGTTAAAAAACCTTGAAAATGAATTGGCACTATGAGTTTAACTAAATACGATAAATACAAAGACTCTGGTATTGAATGGCTGGGCGAGATTCCGAATCATTGGACTTTTAGCCGAATTAAAAATATTGGTTCAGTAAATGGCAGAGTGGGTTGGAAAGCACTAAAAGCTTCGGAATATGTTGATTCAGGATACTTTTTCCTCGCAACACCGAATATCAAAGGACGCAATATAGATTACACAAATGTCAATTACATTACATATGAGAGATTTATTGAATCTCCTGAAATAATACTTAGGGAAAATGATATATTATTAACAAAAGATGGTTCGACATTAGGCACATTGAATATTGTCAAAAATATTCCCGGTTCCGGAACAGTTAATAGTTCAATTGCAGTTTTGAGATTTAAAAGAGCAATAAATACAGACTTTGTATATTTTTTAATTGTTTCAGAATATTTACAAAATGTAATTACTCAAAAGAAGGATGGAATGGGTGTTCCTCATTTATTTCAAAAGGACATCAATAATTTTCTATTATTAATTCCTTCTCTTTATGAGCAAACCACAATTGCCTCTTACCTCAAACTCAAAACATTTGCTATTGACCATAAAGTTACCTTGTTGGAGCAAAAGATAATCCATTACCAGCAACTCCGCAAAAGCCTGATCAACGAAACCGTTTGCCGGGGTTTGGATAAAAGGGTGAAGCTAAAAGATAGTGGCATCGAATGGATTGGAATGATACCGGAACATTGGGAGGTGAAAAGGTTGAAGGATTTGGCAAAAATTATTAGCGGTTATGCATTCGATTCGAATGAATACATTGATAATGGAATAAACATCATTAGAATAGGTGATATAGTCGACAATATTGATTATGCGCAAACTAGAAAAGTTCATCAAAAATACTTAGTATTAGCAAAAGAGTGCATAATTAATAAAGGTGATATACTTATTGCAATGACAGGTGCAACTATTGGGAAAAGTTCTATTTATGATTCTAACGTAACCGCAATTCTTAATCAACGTGTTGGTAGCATACGGGTTTTAAATTCATTTAATCCTACATTACTTAGGCAAATTATTTCTTCTGCGATTTTTCAGGATTATATTTCAATAATTTGTGGTGGAAGTGCTCAGGAAAATATTGGTAAAAGTCAATTAGAAAAATTTCCAATCCAATATCCTCCGATTTCTGAGCAAACAACCATTGCCACCTACCTCTACGCAAAGACCCAAAAGATTGATAGCATTGTATTTAATATAAAATCTCAGATAGAAGCACTGAAAGAATTGCGTAAAACATTGATCAATGATGTGGTGACAGGGAAAATAAAAGTAACAGACTGATATTAAAGACAATAAATATAGGCCATGAACGAGGAATTATCGAAAAAAGCTCAAAATATATTTGAGCAGATCAGAAGGGTTGACGAAAACAATAATGAGTATTGGTCCGGACGTGAATTGGGAAAAATCTTGGAATACAGTGAGTTCCGCCACTTTAAGCCGGTAATCGAAAAAGCCAGGGAAGCCTGCATAAAAAGTGGGCTACTAGTCGAAAACCATTTCGAGAATTACCTCGAGATGGTCAAAATTGGTTCTGGTGCTGAAAGGCCCTTCGAAGATGGTATAAAACTCTCAAGATATGCTTGTTACCTCATTGTTCAAAATGCCGATCCGGCAAAAGAAATTGTAGCCACCGGTCAAACCTATTTTGCTATTCAAACACGGATGCAGGAAATCCGTCAAATGGATGAGTATGATCGGCTGAGTACCGAATCTGATAAACGGTTGTTCCTTCGTAATGAAATGAAGAAGCATAATACCCAATTGGCAGAAGCAGCAAAAGATGCTGGGGTTATTAAACCTTTAGATTATGCAATTTTCCAAAACCATGGTTATAAGGGCCTTTATGGCGGTCTTGACGCCAAAGGGATACATCAAAGAAAAGGATTAAAGAAAAGTCAAAACATACTCGACCACATGGGTAGTACCGAATTGGCTGCTAACCTTTTCCGTGCAACTCAAACTGAAGAAAAACTTCGCAGGGATAACACTAAGGGAAAATCAAAAGCCAATCAAACCCATTTCGAAGTAGGTAAAAAGGTACGTCAAACCATAAAAGAGCTTGGAGGAACAATGCCCGAAAACCTGCCCACTGAAGAAAGTATAAAGCAAATAGAAAATAAAGAGATGAAAAAGCTCTGATAAATAGCATTCAGAAACTCTGAAAGGATTGCGTAAAACATTGATAAATGATGTGGTGACAGTGAAAATAAAAGTAACAGCTTAAACCATGAGCAAGAATTTAACAACATCGGGTGTTGCCCGGCAAAATGTACTCAACAACCCTTATGCATTGCAGGAAATCCAAAAAGCTGTGGGCCTGGAGGGTGTTTTGTTTGAGAACGAATACCGGTTCACAAAAAAACAATTGGCTCAGTTTTTCGAAGTTTCGGAGCGCACTATTAACCAATGTCTGGCAAAAAACGAATCAGAACTGGCAAAAAACGGCTACGGAGTGCTCTCCGGTAAACGGCTGAATGAATTAAAGTTAACTATTGATAATCAGTTTGATCCTGAAGTGGATTTCATGATCAAAACTGTACGCTTGGGAGTATTCAATTTTCGTGCTTTTCTGAATCTTTCAATGTTACTTAACGATAGTGAAAAGAAAAGGATCATTAAATCATTTTTAGATGGTGAAAATGATTTTAACGAGGATTTAAAATTTGAAATTTTCACTTTAATTGCTGATGAACCAATAGGATTTGAAGAATAAACTTCAGCGTGAAGTTAAAAAACGATGAAACGTAGATAAATAACACAACCATGAACGAACTCGACTTACAAGACAAATACCTGATAGACTTTCTTTGCGTACGCCAGGATGGCTTACTTTATAAAGAGGTAAAAGCAAATACCGTTTCACGCCAATTCTTTATTGTCGAGGACCTGAAAAACTTCCTGAGCGAAACATCACTGAATAAAGACAATTATCGCAAATTACTGAAGAAATTCAGCAATGAAAAGGAATTGCTCGAGGCTTTCATGGACGAATTAAATGAGCGCATTAAATCGTCCAAAAACATGGCTATTTTCATTAATGGCAACAAAACCATTACTTTCGAGGGAGTTACATTTTATTTGTTTTACCCGACCGGGTCTGAATTTAACGAAGACAAGCTTTTTAACGAGAATATTTTTTCAATCGTTCAGGAATTACCTTACACTTTCAGGTACGAGGGAAAGCAGCTTTACTCATTTCGCCCCGATTTGTCTTTCTTTCTGAATGGTATCTTTCTGGGATATAGCGAACTTAAAAGCAATTACAACAATCAGAATGCCCGGAATAACGGTCGGAAGAAGGTTGCAAAAGACTATTTATCTGCGGTTCAGGAGTATTTAATCATTGCCGATGGTAACGATATTTCGCAAAGTGTTCGTAAAGATTTTCTGAAGATATTTGAGAAAGCTATTCACATCACGACAACCGACGTAAACGACACCTTTGTAATCCGCAACATTTCGAACCAGTTCGATGAAATAAAAAATACAGTTGCTGCCGAAGGTCATGATTTTTCCGAATACGAAAAAAAACTATCGAATGATTTTAAAACATACCCTTTACGAAATCCGGGTGGAAGTAAAACCGATCGTTTTGAAGAGGTTTTTAAAGCGTTGTACGATAAACGGATGATAGAGAAAGAGATACTCTATTATAATTTTATCGAGCGTGATTTGATTAAAAAGGAAGGCAATAAAACCAAAGAATATAAGCACAATGATGGTTGGCTCATTAGTCCACGCCCAAAACAGAAATTCGGCACCGATAAAATAATGAGTAAAATAGGTGAGTTCCTGGTACACGAGAACGAGCCAGATTATTTTACCTCTAAACTAAGGGCTGAATTAAAATCCAAAGGTATTGGAGATGTTCAGTCGGAAGAATTAATCAATAAACGTCAGAAATACCAGAATAACAAGAATGTGTACTCATTACTTTTGCAATATGCTGCAGGTTTTGGAAAGAGCAACATTATCGGTTGGTCGGCGCTTCAATTAAAAGACCTGCGTAAAGATGGCAGATACGTTTACGACAAAGTGATGTTGGTCGTCGACAGGTTGCAGTTGCGCAACCAGCTCGACTCCAAAATGTACAACATGAACATCAGCAATAAGATGTTCGTCGAAGCGACCAACCAGAAAACATTCATGGAGGCCTTAAAAAGTGATATTCGGGTTGTAATTGTCAATTTACAGAAATTTAGTACCATAAAAGATGTTTTAGCCCCCGAAGTCATTGAAAAATTAGCCAATCTTCGAATCGCTTTTCTGATAGACGAGATCCACCGTTCCAATACCGGCGAGCAGCACGAGGAAATGGTGACCCTATTCGATGAACTTCAGGCCAGCTTCGATAACAACAAGGATTATAAAAAACATCAGAAGAAGAAAAACCTGATAGTAGGTTTCACAGCCACGCCAAGCGACCACTCTCTTGCACGTTTTGGTGAATTCAGTCGTTTTGCCGAGAATATGCCCATCTGGATACCCTTCGACAGTTACACGATGAAAGAAGCGATTGAGGATGGATATATACTAAATCCGATTAAAGGTATTGTTCCGGTATCAGCAAAAATGTTTTTTGAAATACCTGATAATGAACTGAAAGGTTTTGAGAACGATCATGGTTATGAACCTATTCCCGACAATACCGACACCGGCACTGATGAATACGGTAAAAAGTATGCCATCCGGAAAAGGAAGATATATGAAAATGATGATCGTATTAAGGCGATTTCAAAGTTTGTGGTCGACCGTCTTGTATCTACCGTTTTTCACAATATCAGGGGAACTGCAAAAGCAATGCTTGCTGTATCATCCATCAAATCAGCTATTAAATACAAGGGCTTTATTGACAAATATCTTAAAGAGGCAGTAAAAGAAATCAAATACGATCGGTTTAAGGAATCTCCGGTTTATGTTATCTATTCCGACAACCAGGATTATAAAAGTTGTAGTTCGCTCAATAACAATCTTTCTGAAGAAAAAGTATTACAGAATTTTGCGATTAAGAAAAACGGGCTTATCATAGTCGTTGACAAACTTCAAACAGGATTTGATGAGCCTAAATTACATACACTTTTCCTTGATAAAGAAATCCGTGGTATAAATGCCATTCAAACCATTTCGAGGGTTGACCGCAAAATAAAGTATAAAAACGACTGCAAAATCATTGATTTCTCCTACAAGAATGTTAATGTTCAAAATATTAAGGTTGCATTTGAGCATTTTAGTAACGTAGTAGTGAGCGATTTTGATCCGCTTGGTGACGAATCACGATTGGAGATATTTTACAATGATTTAGTTAAACATGAAATATACATCAATCATTTCGGATTGTTCACCAAATATAAAGCCATCGATCCCGATATTTCCATTATTCTTGAAATGCAGAATGGTTTTGCTTATTTCATCAATTCCAGACCTAAGGAAGCAAATGACTTGAAAATCAAGATCAATAGTTTCTTTAAAATTCTTAATCTGATCGAATATGTGATTGAACTTGATCTCAAGTACAGCCAGCCGATATTTTTGGAATTCTGGCGCAGGTTCAATAATGAATACAACAATCTCAAAAAGCCAGTTGAAATTATTGACGATGTTGAAATTTACTTCGACAATAAGATTGGCATTGTTGCACCAGTCGAAGCGAAAGAGAAGGACAAAAATAAACCGGGTGTCAAAGGAGGGTCAAATGGTTCGGATGGAAACAAATACAAATACGACATTCTCAAGGTCATTGAGAAGAGGAACCAGGAAGAAGATGCCATTGAAGAGCTCATAAAAGAATTTGAGGCTAAAATAGATCTGCTATTTGAGTATATTCATACTGATGATTCTGGTAAACGGCTCATTGCTAAAATGCAAGCCGGTGGTTTAGCGTTCGATTCAGATGAAATTTACGATGATTTTTCAAAGATATATCGTAAATTTATTAGGCGGAATAAAGACCTGGGTGAGTTTTTCCTGAAAGAATCCTTTGACATTGTCAATCAAATTTGTGATGATTTTGAGATAACACTTAAAC
>JAAFHB010000179.1 GCA_010906965.1 Mariniphaga sp.
AATTTTCGAAGAGAGTGAGATTGAGAAAGGGAGTATCAATATCCAGGTTGAACTGGAAAAACGGACCACTTATCTGAGGTTGAAGTTTATGATCAAAGGTGAGGTTGAATTAATTTGCGACCGTTGTCTTGAGACTTATTTACAACCGATTGAAAGCAGTAACCTTATGTTGGTGAAGTTTAGCGAAACAGAAACCGACGATGGAGATGAAGTTATTTATATCCATCCGGGAGCACATCAGGTTGAAGTAGCAAAGTTGATTTATGAATTCATCATTTTAAGTATTCCGATCAGGCATGTTCATCCTGACGATGAGGAGGGTAATAGCCTGTGTGATCCGGAGATGCTTCGAAAATTAGATGAGTACAAAGCTACCGATTTACCGGAAAGCAGCCCGATAGATCCAAGGTGGAACGATTTGAAAAAAATTATTGGTAATTAAAGTAAAGATTATTAAAAATGGCACATCCAAAGCACAAACATTCCAAGACAAGAAGAGATAAACGCAGAACACATGACAAAGCGGTTCCTGCGACATTGGCTACTTGTTCAAACTGCGGCGCAACTGTGAAATATCATACAGTATGTCAGGACTGCGGTTACTACAGAGGCAAACTGGCAATCGAAAAGAGCGAGGTCGTTTAATTTTCGGTGCCCCGTTCCTCAACTTATTGTTACTGAACAGCAAAGCATTTAAATCCCTCAGGGGATTTTTTTGCGAAGTGTTGATGTATATTGTATTGATAATAAATTATTTACCGACAATATCATTGCGTTTAAATTACACTTAAAATGTTAGAAATGTCTAAACCAATCATCAATGAGGTTAAAGCGTTGAACACTTTTGCGCAGGACACAAAAATCATTGGGAACATTGAATCTGATGGAGATATCCGGCTGGATGGAGCATTGGAAGGTAAACTCAACTGTAAAGGTCGCGTAGTTATCGGTCCGGATGCTCACATTAAAGGGACAATTTACGCCAGAAATGCCGAAATTTTAGGCATTGTTGAAGGAGAAATAACAGTGATTGATCTGCTTACATTGAAAGCAACTGCGGTGATTACCGGTGATTTGATCATGGGCAAATTCTCTGTTGAACCAGGTGCCCGCTTTACTGGAAATTGTAAAATGAATGGTAGCGAAAAGAACCTTCCGGATATTGAATAACAGCGTCTGGAAAGGGTTAATCTATTAAATATTTACAAAAAGAGCAAAAAGGATATTAAAGCCTTTTTGCTCTTTTTGTTTTTCCGGTTGCCTTTTAATTGGTATTTTCGTAGATTGTTAAGATAATCAGACCGCCCGATTAAAGCGATTGCCGGTTAGTCGGTTTAATCTTGACAAATGAATTGAATTACCACATAAGATTCAACCTTCAATTTCTTATTTATGAACAACTTAACTAATCTGGTTACTTATTTTGAAACTGCTTTCCGTGAAGAGATAAAGACGATTGGACAAACAGTACCCCAAAAACTATATGAACCGGTTGCTTACTCTTTAATGATTGGAGGGAAACGTCTCCGGCCTGCCTTAATGCTTCATGCCGCATCGATGTTTACGATACCAGTTGATCATGTTTTGTCAGCCGCTATGGCCATTGAAATTTTCCATAACTTCACCTTGCTCCACGACGACATTATGGATAAGGCAGATGTGAGACGCGGTTTACCTACCGTTCACAAAAAATACAGCGATAACGTAGCAATTTTAAGTGGCGATGCGATGTGTATCCTGGCATTCAAGTACTTTGCAAAAGGGAATGATGCAAGATTGCATGAACTGCTCCCGCTCTTTACAACAACCGCCCTCGAAGTGTGCGAAGGACAACAATTCGACATGGATTTCGAAACACGCGATAATGTCACCGTAGAAGAATACCTCGAAATGATCAGGCTCAAAACAGCAGTGCTCATAGCAGCCAGTCTTAAAATCGGGGCTTTGCTGGCCAATGCCACCCAAGCCGACGCCGACTTTTTATATGAGTATGGCATCAATATTGGCCTTGCCTTTCAATTACAGGATGACTTGCTTGACGTATACGGTGATCCGGATGTGTTCGGAAAAAAGAAAGGTGGCGATATTTGTGCCAACAAAAAAACCTATTTATTGCTGAAGGCATTAGAAGAATCAGATCCATTAACGCTGCAAGAATTAGATCATTGGTTATCAAAATCAGATTTTGACGCAGAACAGAAAATTACTGCTGTCACAGCTATTTACGATAAAACAGGTGTGCGTGAAGCTACCAGGAACCTGATGCGGAATTATCACAATAAAGCGCTCATCGCACTCGAAAAAGTCGCCCTTTCTGCCAATCAGAAAAATACACTGGTTGCATTTGCCGGCGAAGTAATGGAGAGGATCAAATAAGCTTAACTTTGTACCCACTTTAAATAAGATTTGCAATTATTGAAATTTTAATAAATGAAAGTTATTGATATCATTCAACAATCGGAGAAAACGGTTTTCTCCTTCGAGTTATTGCCTCCGCTGAAAGGACAGAAACCAGACAAATTATATCGAACAATTGATGAATTGATTGAGTTCAATCCTCAGTATATCAACATAACCACACATCGTGACGAAGTCGAATTCAGGGAATTACCCGGTGGTTTAATGCAAAAAAGAATTGTTCGCAAGCGGCCCGGAACTGTGGCAATTGCCGCTGCCATTCAAAACGCATACAATATCCCTGTCGTTCCCCATATCGTTTGTGGAGGATTTACCAAAGAGGAGACTGAAAATATACTTCTTGATCTTAATTTCCTGGGAGTTATGAATGTTCTTGCCCTTCGTGGAGACGGACTCAAATCAGAGAGTTTCTTCAATCCGGAACGTGATGGACATTCGCATGCACAAGAACTTGTAGAACAAATTGTCAATCTGAAACAAGGAAAATACCTGGACCCGGAAATCAAAAATACGGCTGAGCTGGATTTTTGTATTGGAGTAGCCGGTTACCCCGAAAAGCATTATGAATCCCCGAACATTGATATTGACCTTCTCAACCTGAAAGAAAAAGTTGATGCAGGTGCTGATTATATTGTGACTCAAATGTTTTTCGACAACCAAAAATATTACGACTTCGTCAACAGATGCAGAGCGATCGGAATAACAGTACCCATTATACCGGGGATCAAACCGTTAGCGATGATGAACCAAATCACTGTTTTGCCTAAACTCTTCAGCATTGATATTCCGGAGGCATTTGCCCGCGAAGTACGAAAATGCAAGACCAACGACGAGGCAAGAGCTGTGGGTACCGAATGGGCGATTGAACAGTCGCGCGATTTGATTGCGCACAAAGTCCCATGCCTTCATATCTACACTTACGGAATTTCGGACAACACAAGACAAATCGCCAAAGCGGTGATTTAAATTCGCTGATTATCAGCAATAATTTAATTTTAACAACAGTTTATCATGGTACTAAAAATAGGTGACAAAGTAAGATTCCTTAACGAAGTTGGAGGTGGGCGCATTACATCGGTAGTCAGTGACGATATCGTAAACGTGGAGACAAACGACGGGTTTGAGGTGCCAACAAGGGTCAACAACCTGATTGTGGTAAACTCACCCGAAGTTTATGAGAGCGGAAGAACACGTAATACGGTTGCTGCTCCAAAGCCTGTTGCTCCACCTGCGAAAAAAGCTGCAAAACCCGAAGAACCATGGTTCTCGGACAAAAACCAGGTTGCTACAAAAGAGGAACCGCAGTATCTTTTCGCACTGGTTCCTGAAATTCCTGCCAATCCGCCGACCGGAAACATTTCGATGTACCTTGTTAATAATTGCAACGATACGCTTCTTTTCAGGTTTGCAACTAAAAACAAATACAATTATGAAACCGTTTCTGCCGGATCATTAAGCCCGAACTCGAAAACATACCTGGGATTGATAAAACCTGAAATGATCGCAGAATTGCCCATCTACTGCTTTCAATTACTGAATTTCAGGAAGCGCACAAAAGAGCTGGAACCATTTCTGCAAAAGGAGATTGCACTTTCGGCGGTTAAATTTTACAAACAGAATACTTTCGTAACCACAAAGCTGTTTAAAGTGCCTGTAATGCTGGTTCAAATCAATGAAAATCCACTTAAAGCAGAACTTGATAAACTCACAGAACACGATTTTCAGAAAGCTGCAGCACAAAAGGAGCCAAAAAAGAAAGAACCGGCAATCGTTCTACCCAATGCTGAAATGGTTGAGATCGATCTCCATATTCATGAACTTCTCGATAATTACAGTAACCTGACCAATACCGAGATGGTAACTGTTCAAATGAAGAAATTTCATGAAGAAATGGATAAGGCGATTAAATCGGACGTCAAAAAAATCGTGTTTATTCATGGGGTTGGCAACGGAACACTCAAAAATGAACTTCGTCGCGAGCTGCAGCGTAAATATGCGAAATATGACTTTCAGGATGCCTCTTTCCGCGAATATGGATATGGAGCAACGATGGTAATTATCAGAAAGTAAGACGACCATACGACGTCACGACCAAACGACTGAACGATGGCACGAATTTGGATGAACGTTTAATATCTTTGATGATCAAATATTGATAGAAAGGAAAAAGATTTTGTAATTGTGTATCGCGAAAACACAAATTCAGGAACAGAAAAACCCGGTTAGTCGACGGGGTTTTTCTGTTTTATGAGTTTTTGTAGGTAATAAAACCATAATTGAATATTGAAAAAAGTGCTTAATTCTGTTCAAGTTAAAAACAAAGCAAAATTATGGGAGCCATTGTAATAGAAAACGACTCTAAAAGCCTTAAGCTTATTTCAGAATTAGCAAAACGATTAGGCAGTAAAGTAGTAAAACTAAATGATGAGCAGCTGGAAGATTTCACCTTTGGCGAAATGATGAAGGAGGCTAAAACCGGCGAATTTATAAGCCGGGAAACCATTATGGAAAAGCTGCGATGAAGTTTTGTGGTCGACCTCATTTAACCCCCTGCCTTTTTTGCCTTGTAGCCATCGAGAATTAAAAGCTCAATAATGCGATCACGGAAATCTCCCTGAATCAAAATTTCGCCATCTTTTACGGTCCCTCCTACCCCACACTTCGATTTTATTTTCTTGCCCAACTCCTTAAGATCATCTTCCGCGCCGATGAAGCCGGAAATTAAAGTCACTTTTTTCCCTGCACGCTGCTTTTTATCAAGCAAGACCTTCAGATTTTGCTGCGCAGGTTTAAGTGTAGCCTGATTCTGATCGTCAGAATTATAATTGTATTCGAAGCTGTCGGCTGTCGAATAAACAATCCCTTCGCGGGATTTTCGGTTTTGCTGGTTCGACATATTCATATAATTATATATTTACTATTCAATTATTTACATCCAATAGAGGTGAAATAAATAAGTATTAAAGCCTTTTGGAAAACCCAAATTAGAGAACTTAAAATTAACAATTTTCAAGGAATCTTCTTAATCAAAATGTAAGTAAAATCATTCAAAATAAATAATCATTCTAATTTAACTGCCAAATTCACTACAAATTCATTAATTTTTGCAAATTTGCGCCACAGAAAAACAGCTACACGGGGTAAAGGAAGTAAATTATTTCGTCAACTTTTTAAGTTACGATACCACTCTCGAATCCCATCTGTTAATCATTGATTTTCAATATAATAATTTCACCATTAATGAATAAGATCATTGAGAAAGAGTATTTTTCGGATAAAGTGGTCAAACTGGTTGTCGAAAATCCGTTGATTGCCAAATCGCGAAAACCGGGAAACTTTGTCATGTTGCGCATTGGCGAGGATGGCGAACGATTTCCACTAACCATCGCCGGAGCCGATCCTGTGAAAGGAACCATCACATTGGTTGTCCAGATTATGGGTGTCAGTTCATCAAAGCTGGTGGCCCTCGAGGTCGGCGATTCCATTACGGATCTGGTAGGCCCGTTAGGTAAACCAACGCACATTACCAAAATAGGAACAGTACTGGCGGCTGGCGGTGGTGTCGGAGTAGCACCACTCCTCCCAATTGTTGAAGCGTTTAAAAAGGCAGGCAACCGCGTAGTTACGGTAATTGCTGCCCGAAATAAAGACCTTATTATTTTGGAGGATGAGATCCGAAAATGGTCGGATGAAGTAATTGTAATGACCGACGACGGTTCGCATGGCCGCAAGGGATTGGTTACTGTTGGCATGGAAGAGATCATTCAACGCGAAAAGGTGGATGAATGTATTGTGATCGGGCCAGCCATTATGATGAAATTTGCATCGATGCTTACTAAAAAATACAATATTCCGACGCAAGCCAGCTTGAACTCGATCATGGTTGACGGGACAGGAATGTGTGGTGCCTGTCGGGTAACGGTCGGCGGGAAAACAAGGTTCACCTGCGTTGACGGCCCTGAATTTGATGCCCATCAGGTCGATTTTGATGAAATGCTGATGCGTCTTGGCGGATACACCCAGGAGGAGAAAAAGGCAACCGAAATTTATTCACAAAACCTTTAATTTTAAGGTAAATGTCATTAAACCCCGAATACCTCAAGGAGGAAAGAAGTCAGGAATGGCGAGCAGAATTGCGTTCGAAAACAAAAAATAAGGACCGGACATTAATACCACGTGTAAAAATGCCCGAGTTGGCTTCTGAAATCAGGGTCAAATATCAGGATCGTGAAGTGAACATGGGCCTTGAACCCGGACAAGCACAAATAGAAGCAACACGGTGCATGGATTGTGCAAATCCAACTTGCATTGAAGGATGTCCGGTGAATATTAATATTCCCAAATTCATAAAATACATTGAAGATGGCGAAATCCTCAAGGCTGCCGCTACACTAAAAGAGACCAATGCATTACCTGCAGTTTGCGGTCGTGTTTGCCCCCAGGAGAAACAGTGCGAAGCGAGATGTTTCTATGTTGACAAATTGGGCAAACAGGCAGTTGCAATTGGACATCTTGAACGATTTGCCGCAGATTTTGAACGAAATTCGGGCGTCAGCAACGTCCCTGAAACTGCTGCACCCAACGGCATCAAAGTTGCCACAGTTGGCTCAGGACCTGCATCACTTTCGTTTGCAGGCGACATGGTAAAATATGGATACGATGTAACCGTTTTTGAAGCATTACACGAAATTGGTGGCGTATTAAAATATGGCATACCTGAATTTCGTCTCCCAAATTCTGTGGTTGATTTCGAATTGGAAAACCTCCGAAAGATGGGAGTCAAATTCGAAACAAATTTTATAGTAGGCAGAACCGCCTCATTTGATGATCTGAAAGAAGAAGGTTACAAGGGATTTTTTGTTGCAAGTGGAGCAGGACTTCCACGCTTTATGGAAATACCGGGTGAAAACTACAACGGAATTCTTTCTTCAAACGAATACCTGACACGTGTCAACCTGATGGGCGCATCAACCAGCAACACCGATACGCCTGTTCTTCGGGGTAAAAACGTAGCGGTTGTCGGTGGTGGAAATACAGCGATGGATTCGGTCAGAACTGCATTACGTCTTGGTGCTGAACGCGCTATAATTGTTTATCGCCGTTCTGAAGCCGAAATGCCGGCACGGATTGAAGAAGTACATCATGCGAAAGAAGAGGGTGTTGAATTCATGACACTCTGTAATCCGCTTGAATATTTTGCAGACGAGAAAGGTCGTGTAAACAGAATGAGGCTCAACAGAATGGGACTTGGTGAACCTGATGCATCAGGACGCCGCCGGCCAATGCCAATTGATGGATCTGAATTTGAACTTGATGTCAACCTGGTAGTTGTAGCTGTTGGAGTTTCTCCCAATCCGCTTGTCCCATCCTGCCTTCCCGATCTGAAAGTTACGAAATGGGGAACCATCGTTGTGGACGAAGATAATATGCAATCGTCTATACCAGATATGTTTGCCGGAGGTGACATTGTTCGTGGTGGTGCTACGGTCATTCTTGCGATGGGTGATGGCCGAAAAGCTGCCGAAAATATGCATCTGTTTTTACAAAAAAAGTCAGTTAATTAACTCAATAAACTTAAAAATGACGAATCTTAATGTCAAATATCTGGGACTTGATCTTAAGAACCCGATTATAGCCGGAAGTTGCGGTCTTACCAATTCAATTGAAAATCTGAAGGCAATTGAAGAAGCCGGTGCCGGAGCGGTCGTTTTGAAATCGATATTCGAAGAGGAGATTTATCTTGAATTTGCGCATGAATTCAGCAAACTCGGACCCATGGATAATAACCTGGAATTCCTCGATTACTACGATTATCAAATCAAAAAGGATAACCTGAAACGTTATCTTACGTTGATAAAGGATGCGAAGAAAGAGCTTTCAATACCGGTTATTGCAAGTATTAATTGCCTTACCGCTCATGAATGGGGATTTTTCGCAAAAAAAGCTGAAGACGCAGGTGCAGATGCGTTAGAGCTGAATATGTTTATATTACCGACAAATCTATCGCAGACCAGCCAGGATAACGAGAGTATGTATTTTGATATTGTCTCTCGCATCGCTTCAAAGGTTAAAATCCCTGTATCACTGAAAATAAGCCCTTATTTTTCAAACCTCGGCGGAGTTATCAGGGATCTTTCGTTTTCCGAAATCAAAGGCCTCGTGTTGTTTAATAAGTTCTACAGCCCCGATGTTGACATCAACAAACAGGAAATCGTTAGTACGGATGTGCTTAGTCACCGCAGTGATTATAAACTTACGCTGCGTTGGATTGGAATGATGGCAAACCGTCTGAACAGCGATCTCTCTGCCTCAACAGGCGTTCACGACTGGCAAACTGTCGTAAAAATGTTACTCGTTGGCGCTACAACCGTTCAGGTGGTATCGGCACTTTATCAGAATGGATTTTCTGCTCTCACAGAAATGGTTCAAAATCTTGAGAAATGGATGGAAACCAATGATTATGCGTCAATTGCTGATTTCAAAGGGAGACTAAGCATGGACAACTCAACCAATCTTGCTGAATACGAACGGGTGCAATTTATGCGTCATTTCGGAGAATATAAATAAGATGATCCGTGATTAGCCTGTATATATCAGGTTTGAACGCGCTATCACGGGAATGAAAACCATTGAGATAGACCGACTTCCGCACAGGTTGTCGGTTTATTTTTTGATGTTGAAGCATCAAAGTAGCTCCACTCATTTTTTTATCGTTATTTTGCGCTTATAAAAACTGGTTCATCATGGTCCGAAAAGAAAGAACAATGCGCACTATATCAGCTATTTCAACTTTACTTTTGCTTTTTTCAATTTGCTTTACCCTGCCTGCTCAGCAAAAATCAGCTGGCGAAAAGGTAATAATCGGAGGTAAAACCTACATGCTCTATACTATATTAAGTGGCGAAACCTCGTATTCGATTTCCAAAAAATTTGGGATGACGGTTGAGGAGTTAAATACTATAAATCCGGAAACCAAAGATCGATTAAATGCTGGGCAGACCATTAAAATCCCGGCAACTAAAAATGAAGCAAAGCCGATTATTGCAAACGGATCACAAAATGGAGAAAGCAATGATCATCTTTTTACCTATCATTCAGTCCGTAAAAAAGAGACCGTTTTTTCGATCGCACAAAGAAGCGGGATTACCTCCGAAGATATCTATCAGTATAATCCACAGGCAAGAAATGGCATAAAAGAAGGTGAAGTACTGAAAATACCTAAACCTCAGACATCTTATAATGAATCGAAAGCGAGAATCGATGAAACGCAGCAATTAATAAAGCATGTAGTCAGACGAAAAGAAACCCTTTTCTCAATTGCCAAACAATACAATATCACCCAGGAAGA
>JAAFHB010000180.1 GCA_010906965.1 Mariniphaga sp.
TGCAACTCACGGGAAAAAGTAATAGAACGAACCAACAGCCACGAAGTGGTTGAATTTCAATAACCGTGAGTGCAACTCACGGAAAAAGATGACATGATAAACCAACAGCCACGAAGTGGTTGAATTTCAATAACCGTGAGTGCAACTTACGGGAAAAAGTAATCGAATGAACCAACAGCCACGAAGTGGTTGAATTTCAATAACTGTGAGTGCAACTCACGGGAAAAAGTAATCGAATGAACCAACAGCCACGAAGTGGTTGAATTTCAATAACCGTGAGTGCAGCTCACGGGAAAAAGTAATCGAATGAACCAACAGCCACAAAGTGGTTGAATTTCAATAACTGTGAGTGCAACTCACGGAAAGTCAAAATAAATAACATCAGCCACGAAGTGGTTGAACATTGAAGGGTAACTATAACAAAAAAGACCTTCCAGATATCAATTATCGGAAGGTCTTTTGCATTTTAAGAATCGGGAATACTATCTTAATACTTCATTAACTTCATGGTATGTAAGGCCGAATGCTTCAGCAACACCTTTGTAAACAACTTTTCCGTCTACAATATTCAATCCTTTTTTCAGGGATTTATCTTCAGCACAGGCTTTCTTCCAACCTTTGGCAGCTAATTGCATTGCGTAAGGCAAAGTTGCATTGGTCAAAGCAATTGTTGAAGTACGGGGAACGGCTCCAGGCATATTGGCAACCGTGTAATGAATAACTTCTTCAATCACATACGTTGGATGATCGTGTGTTGTTGGAACTGTAGTTTCAAAACATCCACCCTGATCAACTGCAACATCAATCATCACTGTTCCGGGTTCCATTGTCTTCAACATATCTTTGGTGACAAGGAAAGGCGCCTTTGTGCCAGGAATAAGTACTGCACCTACAATTACGTCACTCACTTTAACCTGTGCCCTGATATTGTAATCATTCGACATCATGGTTTTCACATTCGCAGGCATAATATCATTGAGGTATCTTAAGCGGCGAAGGCTGATATCCATAATCGTTACGTCGGCACCCAATCCTGCAGCCATTTTAGCAGCTTCTGTTCCAACGATACCACCACCAAGTATTAAAACTTTTGCAGGAAGAACTCCGGGAACTCCTCCGAGTAACATTCCGCGACCACCAAAAGTTTTCTCAAGGTATTTTGCACCTTCATGAATCGACATCCTGCCAGCAACTTCAGACATTGGAATTAACAATGGTAAGGAATGGTCTTCAAGTTCTACGGTCTCGTATGCAAGACATACCGCTTTACGGCGAATCATTGCATTGGTAAGAACTTCTCCTGAAGCGAAATGGAAGTAGGTATAAACCAATTGACCTTCCCTGATAAGGTTGTATTCTGACTCGATCGGTTCTTTCACCTTCATAATCATCTCAGCAATTGCATATACATCCTCAATGGCAGGAAGAATCTTTGCCCCCGCTACAACATACTCTGCATCGGCAAAACCGCTGCCATTTCCGGCAGTTGCCTGAACGTATACTTCGTGGTTCCTTTTAACCAATTCGGCAGCACCTGCAGGAGTCAGTGCAACACGGTTCTCGTTATTTTTAATTTCTTTCGGTACACCTATAATCATAATGGATTTTTTTATTTTGGTCAAAATTAAAAAATACTTGGAATGCAAAATATGACTAAAATCCATATATTCAACGACTTTTAGTGATATATCCAAATGAAATAAAACAATCGTATTTTGAAGATATTTTCTATTAATCGACGGTATTTATTAATGAAAAGAAAGTAAAATCATCGAAAGAGCGAATAATTATAATTGTATCTTTGCCCCTTGTCAAAAATGAATATAAAAAATGCCTAAAATTTCGAACAGGGGAGAATTATTACCGGAATCAGCCATCCGTAAATTGGTGCCATATTCCGAAAAAGCAAAAGAGTTAGGAAGAACGGTTTATCACCTGAATATTGGTCAACCCGACATTAAAACTCCCCCACATGCCATTGAAAGAATCAGAAATTTTGATTTTGAATTGATCCCCTACGGTCATTCGTTCGGAAACGATTCGTACCGGAAAAAACTCGCCCAATATTATAGAGACCGCAACCTGGATGTTGATCCGGGCGAGATTCTAATCACAACCGGAGGTTCAGAAGCAATTTCATTTGCGTTTATGGTTTGCTTTAACCCAGGAGATGAAGTTATTGTACCTGAGCCTTTTTATGCCAATTATCTCTCATTTGCCATCGCAACAGATGTTGTTATACGCCCAATCACTGCTTATATTGAAAATGGATTCAAACTTCCTTCTGTTGATGATTTTGAGCAGTTAATCAATCCAAAAACGAAAGGAATTTTCATTTGCAACCCAAATAATCCGACTGGATATGTTTATACGAAGGAAGAACTGGAGAAATTAAGCAAACTGGTTCTGAAATATGATTTGTACCTTATTTCGGATGAGGTTTACAGTGAATTTGTTTACGACGGAAAAACGCATCACTCGGTACTTGAACTCGAAGGAATTGCTGATAATGTAATCATGATCGACTCGGTCTCCAAACGTTTCAGTGCCTGTGGAATAAGGATTGGATCGCTCGTATCGAAAAATAAGTTGGTAATTAAATCAATACTAAAGCTGGCCATGGCACGGCTCTGTCCCCCGATGCTCGGACAAGTTGTTGCAGAAGCAGCTGTCGATTCGCCTCCCGAATATATGGAAGAGGTTTATAATGAGTATTTAAACCGCAGAAATTATATTATTAACGCTTTAAATGATATTCCGGGAGTTTATTCTCCAATGCCCATGGGCGCTTTCTATTCAATTGTCAGGCTTCCAATTGATGACAGCGATAAATTCTGTCAATGGATGCTCGAAGAGTTTGAATATCAAAATGAAACAGTGATGTTGGCACCTGCTTCCGGATTTTATTCAACGAAAGGAGTCGGTAAAAATGAAGTCAGAATTGCCTATGTTCTTAATATTGAAGACCTGAAACGTGCTATTGAATGTCTGAAAGTTGCACTTCAGGTCTATCCGGGAAGAACCTGCTAATTCGACGATTTGACAATTTGATAATGAGACAATGAGACAATTTGACAATGAGACAATGAGAAGATGAAAGGTGTGAAAAAGTTATATTATGAATCAGTTTAAGATTAAACAGATGAAGGATGCAGATGATCCGAATTTTATTGCTTTTTGGAACATATACAATACAAGCTTTCCACTCAACGAACGAAGAGTATTCAATCAACAAACTGAAGTTTTTAAAAAGCAGGAATATCAGGTTGATGCTTATTTATCGGATAATCAAATTATTGGATTTATTGCTTACTGGACAACGAAGGATTTCATCTTCGTCGAGCATTTAGCCATTACCCCGGAAGTTCGAAGTAACGGATTTGGGAGTGCCATTTTAAAGCCATTTATTGAAAGGGAAACAATCCCTGTGATTCTTGAAATTGAACCAGTCATCAATGATCTTACCCGCAGGAGGTTGAAATTTTATGAATCATTAGGTTTTGTCCGGAATGACCACATTCATTATCAACCGCCCTATCACCATGAAGATCAGCCTCTCCTACTGGATGTTTTAACCTGGCCGCATACAATCGATCAGGAATTATACCGGCAATTTTCTCAGTTTCTAAAAAATACAGTGATGGGAAAATAAAATATGAAGTTATTCAAGTATCGTTGTTTGAAAAGAGCTGGACTCAATCATATGAAGAAAAAACATCGGAAGAAATTGATATTTACAAACCCAGCGATTACAAAGATTTCTCACTTAGCAGGTACAGACAAGTCTTTTATTTTGATGATAATAATGTGTGTGATTATCTCGTATTAGCTGCAAATGATGGCCATTATATGGAAAGAGGGAGTTGGGAGTATAATGACAAAACAAATATTATTAAAATATTTAACTCCAACTCCCTGATGATATATGAATTTGAGGTGGTTGTATTAACGGATAACCTTTTAAAATTGAAAGCAATAAACTAATTTCCATCAAAACACAAAATAAGATTAATGGCGGTAAACAGATGAGAACAATTAACAGTTTACAATTAATGATTAACCATTTACAATTACTTCACCATAGAGATCAAAATCTTCTGAACCAGTAATTTTGACCTGATAAAAATTGCCAATCTCCAGATCCTGATCAGCTGATATCAGCACCTCGCCATCCACTTCAGGTGAATCGAATTCAGTTCGTCCAATAAAATATTCACCCTCCAGGCGGTCGATCACAACCTTCATCGTCAGACCAATCTTTCCGGCATTGATTTCAGTTGCAATTTGTTGCTGAATCTCCATTAATTCATCAGCTCGTGCCTGCTTTACTTCCTGTGGAATTGAATCTTTATATTTTTCACCGGCAAAAGTATCCTCTTCGTGTGAATATGGGAAAACACCCAGCCGCTCGAAACGCATATCACGAACAAATGCTTTCAGCTCCTCAAAATCCTCTTCTGTTTCACCCGGGTGCCCGACAAGCATCGTTGTGCGCAGATGAACGCCGGGAACCTCTTTTCGGATTCTTTCGACTAAATGAATTGTTTCCGCCTTGGTTGTATTCCGACGCATCAACTTCAACATTTTATCACTGCAATGTTGCAAGGCTACATCGAGGTAACGTGCCACATTGGGCTTTTCGTTCATCACAGTAAGCAAATCATAAGGGAAATTGGAAGGATAGGCGTAATGAAGTTTAATCCATTCGATGCCTTCAATCGCGGACAATTCTGAAACTAACTGTGCCAGCTTACTTTCCTTGTAAAGATCAATGCCATAATAGGACAGGTCCTGCGCTATCACAAGCAATTCTTTAACACCCTTTTCTGCCAGACTGCGTGCTTCGCTGACAAGATCTTTAATCGGGATGGAGATATGCGTACCTGTCATTCGGGGAATGGCACAATAGGAACAGGTCCGGTTGCAACCTTCGGATATTTTTAGGTAAGCGTAATGTGAAGGCGTTGTAAGGTAGCGTTGCCGCGACAAGGACATTTTATAATCTGCTTTGAGATCCTCAACCATTTTACGAACCTGAAACTTTCCGTAAAACCCATCAACTTCAGGAATTTCAGCAATCAGATCATCTTTATATCTTTCAGACAAACATCCAAATACAAATATTTTATCAATCAATCCATCTCTTTTGGCCTGGGCATATTCCAATATCGTATTTACAGATTCCTCCTTTGCATCAAGTATAAAGCCACAGGTATTAATTGCTACAATGCGTGCATCTGAATCTTCAGAATCGTGAGATACTTCGTAACCATTAGCTGCCATCTGCGACAAGAAAAGCTCAGAATCGACCAGATTTTTGGAGCATCCCAACGTGACTACATTGATCTTTTTTTTCATACACTATTAAATTTCAAACTATTCTTTAAAAAACAAAAGGATGCACAATGGCATCCTGAATTTATGCAAGTTGTGTTTACCTCAATTAAACAATGAATCGACAAATTCGTTGCGGTGAAAAATCTGCAAATCTTCGAGTCCTTCGCCTACACCTATATATTTTACAGGAATTTTAAACTGATCGGAAATACCAATCACAACTCCACCCTTTGCGGTACCATCTAATTTGGTCAATGCCAATGCTGTCACCTCGGTAGCAAGTGTAAATTGGGTGGCTTGTTCAAAAGCATTTTGTCCGGTTGATCCGTCAAGAACCAATAAAACCTCGTCGGGAGCACTCAGGTAAACCTTCTGCATCACTTTCTTAATTTTAGAAAGCTCATTCATCAGGTTGATTTTATTATGCAAACGACCTGCAGTATCTATTATTACGACATCAGCACCCATTGCTTTTGCCGATTGCAAAGTATCGAAGGCAACAGATGCGGGATCAGAACCCATGTTTTGACGTACCAAAGGAACGCCTACCCGATCGGCCCATATCTGTAATTGCTCAATTGCGGCAGCTCTGAAAGTATCGGCTGCACCCAAAACAACCTTCTTACCAGCACCTTTAAACTGATGTGCCAGTTTTCCTATTGTCGTTGTTTTGCCAACTCCATTCACGCCGACAACCATGATAACATAAGGTTGCCCTGTTTTTGGAAGGTCAAAATCAGATACATCAGTTGTATTGCTTTCAGCCAGTAAGGCGACTATTTCTTCTTTGAGTATACGGTTTAGCTCCGAAGTGCCCATGTATTTGTCTTCAGCTACTCTTTTCTCAATTCTTGTAATAATCTTCAGGGTTGTCTTCACACCTACATCAGCAGAAATCAGGATATCCTCAAGATTATCAAGAACCTCATCATCAACAGTGGTCTTGCCAATTACAGCCCTTGAGAGTTTTTTAAAGACACTCTCCTTGGTTTTTTCAAGACCCTTGTCCAGACTCTCTTTTTTTGATCTGGTAAAACTGAATATTCCCATAACAAAATGATATGAAGCAACTTAAACTAAATAATTCAGAAATAAAAAACGCTGAAACGTTGTTTATAAAAAAAGAGCTCTCATCAATAACGACGAAAGCTCTTTTCCTACATAAGATGTAGATTATTTACTTTTGAAATAATCAGTTACTGCGTCGTTGGGAATAATTTCCTCAACGAACTTGTAAGCTCCGGTTTTTTCAGACTTAACCATTCTGATTACTTTTGAATAAGTTTTACCGGCTCCTTTTTGAAGTGATGCGACTACTTTCTTTACTGCCATAACTCAAATTATTTAATTTCCCGGTGAACGGTAATACGTTTAAGAATTGGATTGAATTTTTTTAGTTCCAGGCGTTCCGGTGTATTCTTCCGGTTCTTTTTGGTTACATAGCGGGAAGTTCCGGGTTGCCCGCTAGCCTTGTGTTCTGTACACTCCAAAATAACCTGTACTCTGCTACCTTTTTTTGCCATTGCTTAGTAACTTATTAAATGGTTTCTAAATAACCTTTGGCTTTTGCTGTCTTTAAGGTAGCTGCCAATCCGTTTTTGTTTATTGTTCTCAACCCTGCGGCTGTAACATTCAATTTGATCCATCTATCCTCTTCGGGCAGATAGAACTTTTTGGTGAAAATATTCACCATAAATTTCCTATTGGTTCTCCGTTTTGAGTGAGAAACATTGTTCCCAAACATTACTTTCTTACCTGTTATTTGACAAACTCTCGACATTTTGAGTATTTTTTAGCTTTCTTTCTACAATTTTCAAACAGTTCGCAAAGTAAAGCCTTTTTGTTTAAATAATCAAACACTTGACCTCTTTTTTATCGTTAGTTTCGTCTATTTATGATAAAATGTCAATAACATTTATTAATCAGACAGATACAAAATATTTTTTGCATCAGAAACGATTGAAAACAAACTTTAGATTGAAATTAAAGGATTTAAACCCTACTAATGCATCCAAAAGGGTCGGAAAAGAGAAGTCGGAAGATGAAAGCGAGCCACCAATTGCCAGCTACCAGATCCCAATTTAGAATTGAAATCAATAAAAACACATTTGCTCATTGTCGGATCAACTCTTTCATTAATTTTGATAAATCATTAAACAAAGAATATTGAAAGATTCGACATTCAAATATTACCCGACATTTTGGCAAGCGGCAAACCTGGTCGTGATTTACATCTTTATTCAGACGCTGATTGATTTTCCATTGGCAATTTATGATTACAATCATGGAACCGACTGGTTGTATCAACCGTGGATTAAAGTACCTGTATTTCTGGGCTCTACCCTATTGATACTTTATCTCGGATACTACTATTCAGGGTTAAAATTCAACCAGGTTTTTTCGTTTAAGCTGTTTAATATACTGGTTATTCCATCGATGATAATCACCTTTGGCGGATTACAATACTTTTTAAATGAGATAAATATTCATTTCGAAAAAATTCTTCCGCCGCCTGCATGGTTTATGGAGCTATTTGCCCGACTTTTTGATTCTGATTTGGGAGTCTGGGGCGGAATTCTCCGAATTGTGATCATCGCCCCAATCGTTGAAGAGCTAATTTTCAGGGGTGTAATTATGGCAGGATTTTCGCGGATCTACCATCCGGTTTTCGCCATTTTATTTTCGGCCCTTCTGTTTGCATTGTTCCACCTCAATCCATGGCAGTTTCCGGCAGCATTTGCATTGGGCCTAATTCTTGGATGGATTCGGATACGTACAGGATCAGTTCTCGCTTGTATTGCAGGACATGCCATTCACAACGGACTTGTTTTCCTATCTGTTTATTATTACACCGATTTAAAGGACCTATCGTTCATGCAATCAGGAGTTTCAATAAACTACGGAATTCATTTTTTGCTATTTGCGATTGGGATTGCATCAATTTGGTTCTTCACCCATAAAAGAGCAAAGAACCAAATTTAAAGACGAATATAAAATTTGAACTACCTGACTTCCAGTTCGTCTTTTGATGGCAATGCAGAAAACGTTTGATGGGGTTCTGTCTGATACCAGAATGCAACTGAAGCAATGTCATCCTGCAAAGGCAGGTAGCGGCCGTTTCCCGTCCAACCCAAAGCTTGTATTGTCACTTTAAGATCGTTTTCGAAACGGATCGGATCGGTAATATGCCAGCGGTATAGTCCAAATCGTTGATTTGCCTTGTATGCACCGTCTGGGCGAATCACCTGATGTAAACCGGAATATGGCGTACAAAATTCAGTGTATTTTCCATTACGATCGAAATTATACGAACCGCAGAAATAATCCTCGGTTCCTGTTCCGCAAATCGTTGGAAACTCCTTATCACCATCCATGAAAAATTTGATTTCACCTTCGCCCCACCAACCGTTATTATTCACCTGCCAGGCAAGGTAAGTACCAACATATTGACCTTTTCCTTTAATCTGATCGACTATAGTATATACATCCTTATATTTCAATGGATTGGTCCGATGAAACTGAGCATGAAAGTAGGAAGCATTCTTTGGAACATCTGTCAGACAATAGTCAATCTGATAATAGAGACTCATCTCCTTCTCATCGAGATTCTGCATTGTAATTTTGCATTTTTTCCTGAAAGGCATCTGCCAGTAACAATTAAAAGCGCTTCCTGGATTCACACAAATAGCCAGTGATTGAAGGGATGCGTATTCGCCCCATCCCATGCCAAAAAAGTCGCCAACCGGGCATTCCACCGATGGATCTTTCTCGTCATCCCAATAAATACGAAGAATTGAAAAACGCCAGTTTCCTGTCGGAGTCATCCATATATGGTTGATGGCTCCCGAACCATCAATTTCAGCAAGCGTAAAAGTTTCCCCTTTGGCAATTTTTATAAACGGATTGACTTTCCATCCCTGCCCAAGATCGCGCGCCGCATTGGAAGCCGAACCTTCGCCCAGTTTCGCCAGTCCACCTCTCCCCTTTTCACCTGTGAAGTTCTCCGGACTGATTGAGCGACTTTTTGCATCCGAAAGGAGAAATAGATTTCCAAGATTATTCTGAATACCGTCGAACGAAATATTCTGACTAAATAGTGAGCTAAAAACCATAGTCAAGACCGTGAGCAATGTGAATATTTTTTTCATACTTTTATGTTTTAAAGTTGTGTTAAAGCTAATAACTTTTTTAATATCAGGCAACAAGAAAACAAGTGCTCTGGCATTAGTTTCAGATTACTTTTTACAAAAATTCGACTCTATGTTAATAAAAAGCATTAAATTTGTGGTTGTTATGAAAACAACATCGGGGTGTAGCGCAGCTTGGTAGCGCGCGTCGTTCGGGACGACGAGGTCGTCGGTTCAAATCCGGCTACCCCGACAAAACGGGAA
>JAAFHB010000181.1 GCA_010906965.1 Mariniphaga sp.
GGTGGGAAATGAACTTCATCAACCAGAATATGGTAAGCCCGTTCGCAAATGCTGATGCGTTGTTCAAAAGTTGAAGCCTGTCCTTTTTCATCGAAAGCCATCACAACCGTGGCAGCTCCGTATTGTTTTATTTTATGGGCTCGTTCTTTGAAGATCTCCTCCCCTTCTTTCAAACTGATTGAATTGACAATAGCCTTTCCCTGTAGACATTGCAAACCGGCTTCGATGACAGACCATTTCGATGAATCGACCATCACAGGAAGTTTGGCAATGTCGGGTTCCGACATTACCAAATGAAGAAAGCGAACCATCTCTTTTTCAGCATCGAGCATCGCATCGTCCATGTTCACATCGATTACCTGGGCGCCACCTTCGACCATTTCGCGGGCAATTACAAGGGCTTCTTCATACTTTTCCTCGCGGATCAGCCGTGCAAATTTGATTGAACCGGCCACATTACACCGCTCGCCGATGTTTACAAAGTTGGAGGTTTTAGCAACAGTCAATGGTTCCAGGCCACTTAAACGGGTTGCAATATCGGGATGACTGCGTTTGTGGGGTTTAAACTTAGCTGCCATTTTTGCCAGTTCGCGGATATGATCAGGCGTGGTTCCACAACATCCTCCAATGATATTGACCATTCGGTTTTCGAAGAAACTCTGAACATGAAGTCCCATTACTTCAGGCGTTTCGTCATATTCTCCAAACTGGTTGGGCAAACCTGCATTCGGATGTGCACTAATGTAAAAAGGAGCCTTGCGGCTTAGCTCTTCAAGGTAAGGACGCAAATCTTTGGCACCCAATGAGCAGTTGAGTCCTATCGTTAACAAATCTATGTACGATAAAGAGTTAAGAAATGCTTCAACGGTTTGTCCTGACAGGGTCCGGCCACTTTTATCAGTAATCGTACCCGAAATCATCACTTCCTTCCTGATTTTCCTGCTCTCCAATACCTCTTCAATCGCCATCATTGCCGCTTTGGCATTCAACGTATCGAAGATGGTCTCTACAAGTAGGATATCAACTCCGCCATCGAGCAATCCTTCGACCTGCTCGCGATAGGAATCTTTCATATCGGCAAATGTGATGGCTCTGTATCCCGCATCATTTATATCGGGCGACATCGAACAGGTTTTGTTGGTCGGCCCGACTGATCCTGCAACATAGCGGGGATGTTCAGGAGTCGAATATTGGACTGCAGCTGCGCAGGCAATTTGAGCTGCTGATTTATTCATCTCATAAACATGTGCTTCCATTCCATAATCGGCTTGTGAAACACGCGTTGCATTAAAAGTATTAGTTGCCACGATGTCTGCACCTGCTTCGAGAAATGCTTCGTGGATCTGCTGAATCACTGAAGGTTTAGTAATCGAAAGCAGATCGTTATCGCCTTTAAGTGGCGAAGTCCAGTTCGAAAACCGTTCGCCACGGAAATCCTCTTCTGTTAATTTTACCCGTTGAATCATTGTTCCCATCGCTCCGTCGAGGATGAGAATCCGATGTTTCAATTCTTGTCGTATATTGCTTTCGTTAACCATTTTACTTTTTGTATGTTTCAGATCAAAATAATTCTAACTCACCTGTTCTAAATCATAACAAGCGAACCTTTCATTTTGATCTGAATTTAAATTTTATGCAAATATCGACATGAAAAGGGGATTTAACAAATGCAGTTTTTCAATATCTCTTTTGCAATCAATATCCCATTTACAGAGGCTTGCATCAAACCGCGAGTAAGTCCTGCCCCATCGCCGCCAAAATAAAGGTCTTTGACTGCCGGACTCTGGAAAGTCTTGTCAACTTTGATAATATTGGAGTAGAACTTGACTTCCACACCGTAAAGCAATGTTTCGTCACTCGCGAGACCCGGACTTACTTTATCCAGGGCGCGAATCATTTCGATGATATCCAGTAATATGCGATGAGGTAATACTAGACTAAGATCGCCCGGAACAGCGTCTTTCAATGTTGGTATGATGTTATTCCGGTAAAGTCTTTCAGGTGTCGTCCTTCGTCCCCGCACCAGATCGCCAAACCGCTGAACCAGGATTTTATTACGTGTCAGCATATTTGCCAACCTCGCAATATGATGACCGTATTCGATGGGTGCATTAAATGGTTCTGTGAATTTCTGAGATACTAAAAGGGCGAAATTGGTGTTATCACTTTTCAAATCCTTGTAACTATGTCCATTGACCACAGCAAGGTTTCCATCGTAATATTCCGATGAGACAAATCCACCCGGGTTGGAGCAAAAAGTCCGCACTTTATCGTCGAAGAAGCGAGTGTAATGAACTAGTTTTGCCTCGTAAAAATTATCGTTGATATCCTGCATGATTTCGTTCCGGCATTCGAGTCGGACTCCGATATCAACGATTCCCGTTTCTGTGGGAATATGTTGAACATCACACTGGTGCATCAACCAGTTGGAACCTTCGCGACCAACAGCTACAACGACTTTTCCTGCATAATAGGACTCCTTCGTACATTTTACCCCTTCTACCTGGTTTTGGTTGATGATAAACTCCTCGACCGGAGAATTGAACAGCACCTCTACCCCACTATTTATCAGATGGTCAAAAATTGCATGATACAATTTCTGCGTTTTTTCTGTACCCAAATGGCGGACCGGGCAAGGCACCAGTTTGAGATTCGCTTCGATCGATTTTCTTCTGATTTCGCGCATAGCCGGCGTTTCGGTAGCTCCGTGAATTTTCGAATCTGCGCCAAACTTCAGGTAAATTTCATCGGTATAACTGATCATTTCCATCGTTTGTTCCACGCCAATATAGTCAGGCAGATTGCCACCAACTTCATGCGAAAGGGATAATTTCCCGTCGGAATAGGCGCCTGCTCCTGCCCAACCAGTTGTTATAGAGCACGGTTTGCAGTTTATACAAGTGCCTCCGTTTGTATGTTTTGGACATTTACGGTGTTTTATATCCCGCCCCTTTTCGAGGATAAGAATTTTGAGCGTTGCACGTTCTTTTACCAGTTCACAGGCCGTGAAAATACCGGCTGGCCCTGCACCAACAATGATGACATCGTATACCATTCAATCAGAAGATTAAAGTTGAAATATTGGTCGCCTGCACTAACAATCAAAAGGATCAGGCAAACCGGGCAAAGGTAGAGATATTTTTTCTACATTTGAATCCTCCAAAATTCTATAAAATAAACTAAATGAAATCTTCGAATATCTCAGCCGCATTTTTGTTCCTGCTTATGTTTCCATTGTGGTCAATGTCACAGAATGAAAATATTGACCTCAGTATGATTTACAAGATTAAACAGGAAGGTTTAAAAAATTCAAGTATTGAAGATCTCGCTTTTTGGTTGACGGATTTTGTCGGTCCAAGACTAACAGGTTCAACGGGAAACAACCGCGGAAATGAATGGGCAAAGAAAAAAATGGAAGAGCTTGGTTTCCAAAATGTAAGAATTGAAGCTGCCAGAGATTTCAGTCGTGGAGGTTGGGACAACCTGAAGACTTATGCTGCATTTACGGCTCCGTATTATACAAATTTCGCCTGTAATCCAGTAGCCTGGACCGGAAGTACAAAAGGAATTGTAAAAGGTGAAGTTGTGCTGTTGGATGTTAAATCAGATTCCGATCTGGTAAAATTTAAGGGAAAAGTATCCGGCAAAATAGTTCTGATGCCTTCCACCGCAACTTATGAGATCAGTTATGAACCTTTGGCAAGCCGTTTAACAGATGTTCAGCTTAAAGATCTTTCTATGTCATCATCTTCTCCAAGACGAAGACAAAATGTTGACTTTGTTGTGATGTCTGCACAGCGAGCGTTGCGCCTCAAAATAGCTGAATTTTTAACTGCAGAAGGAGCAGCAGTCATTCTTAATAATTCCGGATCCTATAATGTACCAAGGTCAACTGGTGCAAATTACACATCGGGAGCGAAAGAACCTATTGCGGAACTGAATATTCCGAATGAAGACTATAGCCGGATGGAACGGCTGATACGTCATAATGTACCAGTAGAGATGGAAGTTGAAATACAAAATAAGTTCTTTGACAGTCCAGCTGTTTTTAATGTGATCGGCGAATTACCCGGTACAGATAAACTACTTAAAAATGAAGTTGTTTTGTTGGGAGCTCATATCGATTCGTGGCATGGAGGAACTGGTGCAGCAGATAATGCATCAGGTTGTGTAGTCATGCTTGAAGCGCTGCGAGTCCTTAAAACACTTGATATTGCACCGCGCAGAACAATCCGGGTTGCACTTTGGGGCGGTGAAGAACAGGGATTGAACGGATCGCGGGGGTATGTGGAAAAATACCTCGTCGATCCGAAAACGAAGGAACACAAACCTGATTTTGACAAGTTTGCAGGATATTTCAATATGGATAACGGATCGGGTAAATATCGCGGAATCTATTTGCAGGAAAATGAGCTTGTCAGGCCGATCTTTGAAGAGTGGCTCAAGCCATTTGCTGATATGGGTACTTCCACCATCGCTATAAGAAATACTTCTGGTACCGACCATCTTTCATTTGATGCCGTTGGTTTACCAGGATTTCAATTCATACAAGATGAAATAGAATATGGTCGTGGATATCACACAACGATGGATACCTACGAAAGGCTGGCAATGGCGGATCTTAAGCATAACGCGGTGATCACTGCTTCATTTGTTTATAATGCTGCGATGCGTAATGATAAATTGCCCGCAAAACCCGTGATGAAACCAAAACCTGAAACTGCTCCGAAATTGCCATAATCAAAATCACTAACTTGTAGCGGTCATAAAACCAACCTTGTAGATTCTGTTTGTACAAATTCAAGGAATTTACGATGTGAATTATTTTTTAAGAACTTTGTATTTTGAATAATTCAATACAAGAAGAAAATCATATGAAGATGAGTAAAATGGCTATTGGTGAAATTTTGAAAGATAAAAAAGCAGTCTTTTTTGATATGGATGGAGTGCTTTATGATTCGATGGGAGCTCATGCCGATGTCTGGAATAATGCATTCCGTTTTTATGGAATTGATTTTCCGCATGAGAAGGTTTATGAAAACGAAGGGCGTACTGCGCAGTCAACAATCAATCTTGCTTATCAGCAAAATGAACAGCGTAATGCTACTGGGCAGGAAATCGAGCAGATTTATTCAAAAAAGACGGAACTTATTGATTTTCTTCCTGATATTGTTCCGTTTAAGGGTGCAAAAAAACTAATGGAATATCTAACGAAAAAGGGTATTGCTATTTGGGTTGTTACAGGATCCTCGCAGGGTAAATTTTTGGATGCATTGCTGAACGATTTTGAGGGATATGTTTCAGCCGACCGGGTTATTTCGGGAAATGATGTAAAACATGGAAAACCAAATCCGGAACCGTATCTGATGGCTTTGAAGAAATCAGTGTTTAATTCCGATGAGGTAATTGTAATCGAGAATGCCCCTTTGGGAATATTAAGCGCCAAGGCTGCCGGGATTTTTACAGTTGCCATCAATACTGGTATATTGAACGACAGCGTTTTATTGAATTCGGGAGCAGATCTGGTTTTTCAGGACTGGAACGAACTCAATGAGGGCATTTGATTTTCTGATCGGTTGGATGCAAGTCTTTTAGGGTGTACGTCAGTATTTTATACTTTTAGAGCTGAAATAGAACATTACAAACTTATCGTTATCTAAATGAAAAAATTAGTCGCTTTAACATCTTTCATGCTGATTTTAGTTTTAAGTTCATTCTCCCAGGAAAAAGGATGGAAGGGCTCATCTGTAGATTTTAAACATGGGAAATTAAAGATCTCTGAAAATAAAAGGTTTCTGGTTTTTGAAGATGGTACACCGTTTTTCTATCGTGGAGATACAGGTTGGGAAATGTTTCATCGTTTAAATAAAGCGGAGACTGAAAAATACCTGGAAAACAGACGCGATAAAGGATTTACTGTAATACAGGCAGTTGCACTTGCAGAACTTGATGGATTGAATACCCCGAATGCCGAAGGCAATAAACCTTTGATTGATAACGATCCGCTAAAACCAAATGAAGCCTATTTTGCACATGTGGACTGGGCAATTAAAAAAGCGGGTGAAAAGGGTATTTTCATTGGACTGCTTCCAACCTGGGGAGATAAAGTTGATAAACAGTGGGGGATAGGACCGATGATTTTCAACAAGGATAATGCGTTCAAATACGGACAATGGATCGGTAACCGTTATAAAGACGATCCTAATATTATCTGGATTAACGGGGGAGACCGCGACGGTGGAGGTAAGAATAAAGAGATATGGGAAGCAATAGCACATGGGATAAAATCGGTAGATAAGAACCATTTGATGACACTTCATCCCTGGGGAGAACGCAGTTCGTCGGAGTGGTTTCAGGAAAGTGACTGGCTCGATTTCAATATGTGTCAGACCGGACACGGACAACGAAGCTATTCAATTTACAAAAGAATAATTGTTCGTGATTACGATTTGAAATCGGTCAAACCATGTTTCGACGGTGAACCCAGGTACGAAGATCATCCCGTAGGATGGAAACCCGAAATTTTAGGGTGGTTTGATGATGCCGATGTACGTCAGGCGATGTACTGGGACCTTTTTAGCGGAGGATTTGGCCATACGTATGGTTGTCATCCGATCTGGCAAATGCTGGCTCCAGGGCGCGAAGCCGTGGGCCTTGCCCGTCATAACTGGACGGAAGTTCTCGATTTGCCCGGTGCGTGGGACCTTATCCATGCACGTCGCCTGATGGAATCACGTCCTTTTACTTCCAGAATTCCAGATCAATCGTTGATTGTCCCTACTTATTTTCCTGAAACCGATTACGTAGTTGCAACACGTGGTGATGGATACGCGATGATTTATTTTCCAACAGGTTGGGATGCTACCATTCAATTGGATAAAATTGGGGCCAAAACAATCAATGCCTGGTGGTTTGATCCGCATAACGGAGAATCGAAATCAATCGGAAACTTTTCAGGAACGGGAACTAAAATGTTCTCAACTCCGACAAAGGGGCGCGGTAACGATTGGATTCTTGTCCTTGATGATGCCTCCAAAAATTTCAAGGATCCCGGTCAATAGTTTTAAAGTTAATCACTTAGTATTTACGCCTTATGAACAATTTCCACTGGAAATTTCTGATCTCCATTTTTACTTTTATCATTTTCTTAAATACAACATCGGCATTCGCCCAGGAAGGCAATTGGACACATTTCAGGGGGTCAAACCTGGATGGCATATCGGCAGACAACCAGGTTCCTGTGATTTGGAGCGACACGACAAATGTGATCTGGAAAACTGAGATCCGTGGCAGAGGGTGGTCTTCTCCGGTTGTCTACAGAAATCAGGTCTGGGTTACCACGGCAACGGTTGATGGAAAAGAGATGTCAGGAGTTTGTGTTGATTTTAATTCCGGCAAGGTGCTTTTTGATATCCTACTTTTCAAACAGGATAGTATCTATGGGAAGCATTCGATTAACACTTATGCTACTCCGACACCCTGTATTGAGCAAGGATTTGTTTACCTGAACTTTGGAAGTTCGGGAACAGCATGTGTCAACACCACTGATGGTAAGATTGCGTGGAAAAGGAATGATTTTAAAGTGGAACATGTTCAGGGAACAGGTGCATCTCCGATTCTTTACAAGGATTTTCTGATTCTTCATTATGAAGGTACGGATCAACAATTTATTGTCGCATTGAATAAGGGAACCGGAGAAACTGTTTGGCGGACAGATCGTCCGAAAGAATGTTACGACGCACTTCAACCAATTGGCAAAAAAGCGTATGTAACCCCAATCGTTGTTAATGTGGCAGGACGCGATCTGTTAATATCCAATGGTGCTGCTGTTTGCATCGCTTATGATGTTCAAACAGGGAAGGAAGTATGGCGGGTTGTGCAGGGCGAAGATTCAACTATTGCGATGCCATTTGCCGAAAATGGTACGGTCTTCTTTTATACGAGTTTTGTTTCGCCTGCGGATGGTGAAAAATATGCCGAATTATTGGCTGTTGATCCCACAGGTTCCGGAGATATTACAAAATCCAATGTACTATGGAGGGTAAAAACACCTATTATACAGTTACTTACTCCGTTGATCAAGGATGGTATAGTCTATACGGTTGATAGCCGGAATAACCTGATCGTCATTGATGCCAAAACAGGTGCCACCTTATACACGAAAAGGCTGAAAAATAAATATAACGCTTCTCCGGTTTATGCCGGTGGTCGGATTTATTTTACTTCTATAAAAGGGGAGACCCTTGTTCTGAAAGCAGGAAAAACACTCGAAATTGTTGCTGAGAATCAATTACCCGGCGAAATCTATGCAACCCCGGCCATTGTAAATAATTCACTGATTATCCGTAATGAATCAACGCTTTACCGCATTGGGGTGAAATAAAATGTCTCGCAAAGACGCTGAGAACGCAAAGTAATCCAGAGTTCAATACTTTGCGCTCTTGGCGTTCTTTACGAGACAAGTTATGATTTAGCATAGACCGCAGCAAAAACGGGAGCAAAAGCTTCCAGTTTTGTTTTTCCTAATGCGGAAGGCCGATCGGTTTTGTATTCTGCAACCATCTCACCGTTACGCATTGCAGCTCCCATCTCAGTATAGTTTTTGGCAATTTCTTCGGGTAATCCTGCCTGCAACATTCCGGCTAATGTATCTTCATCTTTGAAGTTGATCCATGGAAGTTCTGGCTTACCAATTGCTTTTCCTAAAATGGCAGCAACTTCGTTCGTAGTTTTTTCGTCACTTATCACATAACGAATGTTTTTACCTTTGAATGACAATTTCAGCATCTCTTCGGCAGCAGCATCCGCGATATCCTCAGGATGTACCAGGGGCAGTTTTGTTCCTTCGCCATAATTTCCGCCAATGATCCCCATGTTTTTGATCATACTGATGTTTCCCAAGAAATTTAGATAGAAAAACCCGGCACGTAGGTGTATCACATTCACGCCATCTAAACCGTTCAGCGCTTTTTCAGCAAAGTATAACCCGCTTACGGGGCCACAGCCGTCGGGCATATGTGCCCCGACACTACTTAGGTTAACGACATTTTTCACGCCCGATGCTTTCACTGCTGCAGCTATATTTTCACCAATACCACCAATGTATTTTTTCCAGTTACCGACACTAAAATTAGGTGGCACCATCGTATAAACAGCATCAGCTCCTGCGAAAGTCTTTGCGAGAAAGCTAACATTATCCACCGAACCAATGGCAGCTTTGGCTCCAAATGCTTCGATTTGTTCAATTTTTACCGCCTTGCTGCTTATGACCGTTACGCTATGGCCGGCATCAACTAATTTCTGTGCAAGCGGTTTGCTGATATTTCCCAATGAACCTAATACAACGTATTTCATAGCTTCTGTTTTTAATTGTGTTGGATTAAAACGTTGATACTTCGAAAAAGTTCAATTCTAAGCGAATTAGAATTCAATAGTCAAGAAATCACAGATATAAAATAACATATAAATCCATTTGTCTGATGGAATATTTCCTCATTATTCGTATTTTTCGAAATCTAAAATCTACAACTATGCAAATAAAATTGTTATTGATTATTTGTTTGATGATTGGCACTTTTTCGTTGACGAAGGTGACAGCGCAAGAACCTTACAAGGCTACATGGGAGTCGCTCGACAGTCATAAAATGCCGCAATGGTACGATGATGCAAAAATTGGCCTGAGTATGCACTGGGGCGTTTATTCCGTTCCGGCCT
>JAAFHB010000182.1:0-6732 GCA_010906965.1 Mariniphaga sp.
GGATCCTTGCAGTCCGTTTCGGGCAGAGTAATTGGTGATTTTATAGTCGTTGTCTCCATTTTTAGACAAATGGGATAACCCGTTCATCCCGCTTACCCAAATATCGCCTTTTGAGTCGGACAAAATACCCGAAATTTCATTGGAAGGGAGTCCATTCAAAGTGTTAAACTGCTTTCTGAAATTTTTATTAGCATCTAAAAGAAATAAACCATCCCATGTGCCGACCCACAAATTTTTATTTTCATCCTCACAAAGGGCATTTACATAGTCGGAATCCACACTTTTCGAAAATTCAGACGGAAGGATATTTCTTGCTTTATCCCCGTTCAAAACAATTAATCCATTTCCAAGCGAACCGCCAATAATTGTACCATTACTTAATTGAATCATCTTGCGGATCTTGGCTTTGCTTACAAACTTGATTTCGGGATGATAAGCCTGAAATCCATCCTTCGCAAGCTGGTCAATATCGCAGAAACTTAGTCCTTCGCCATTTGATCCAACATACAAATGGTTATCTTTTGTGACTAAAAGGGATAAAATATTATCTGAAGTTATACTACCTTTCTCCTCAGACTGTTTGTAGTTTGTAAACTTTTTTTGCAAAAGGCTATATTGGGAGAGTCCATTTGTAGTCCCAATCCAGATATTTCCTGTTCTGTCTGTCTCCAAAGCCCTGATCGTATTGTTAATCAAGGAAGATGTATTTTCCGGTGAGGAAGTAATTGTTTGAAAGGTCTCTTTATCACGGTTATATTCCGAAATCCCCTGGCCAAAAGTTCCGATCCAAATATTTCCGTCAGGACTTTCACAAAAAGATGAAACAAAGTTGTATTGTAAACTATTGAGATTATCCGGATCTTTCTGATAATGAGCAAATAACTGCATCGTTGGATCATACTTGTTTATCCCGTCGTTTGTACCAATCCAATAAACACCGCTTTTGTCTTTTATAATGGCTGTGATGCTATTGTTGCTCAAACTTCCAGGATTGTTGTACATGGACTGAAATTGAGTCGTTTTGTCATTTACCAAATCGATCATATACAACCCTCCACCCTGGGTGCCGATCCACATAGCATTTTGTTCGAGGTGAATGGTGCGCAATGAATTACTCATATAATTCACTTTTTTGTTCAATGCAAATAATTCGCTAAACAAGGTTGTTTTCGGATCAAACCGGAAAAATCCACTGGAAAGAAGCAAATTAATTTTGCCGGATCCGTCTTGCCAGATGTTCCAGATAAAATCTTCTATTAAACTTCGCCGTAAATCTGATGGCACCTTATATTGTTTAACCAAATTTGTTGCCGGATTATATTGAGTGAGTAACCCAAATTCTCCTCCAATCCAACAGTTTCCGTCACGATCAAAAAATAACGAAGATACAGAATTGATTTGGGGTAAAACTTTTTCACATTGATTTGTTGTGCGGTTGAAGAGATAGAGTCCGTTTGTTGGTGTACCTATCCAGATATTCCCACTCTTATCAGTCGTTATAACACCTTTGTTTCCATACCGTGCACTCTCTCGCTTATCGGACAGTAAAAACCGAACAATTGTTCATGCCCTTGCAATGGATAATCATGCGGGTATTCAGGGCTGGAATATCAAAAATGAAAATGATTTGTACACTATTGAAGGAGATAACCGGAACGAGAAGTGGACACTGAAGGTTGCTGAAAACGGATCGCTAACCATCGAGGAAACGATATCTCGCCAAAAGTATACAGTTTCTCAGAATGCTGCCGGAAGCTGGGGATTGGTGAAGAACTAAGCATGGCAGCGTCAGGCGCAAAGAAACAGAACTGCTCTTGTTGACATGAAATTGCCAGCAAGAGCAGTTTGCTTTTTGTTGGTAATCTTATATTCAAAAAGTAATTATCCCGTTGACATTATTTAAATTTAACATGGCGTTAACTATAATATTGATATTAAAGCCTTTACACTAATAGCTCAGATTTTATTTTTTGAATGTTAATAAATTGTAAAAAAGTTAATAGATTTGGCACCATGACTAAACAAGTGACGCTGAAATCTGATGAACTTTTATGGGCCGACTTAAAAGGTGGAAACAGAGAAGCCTTTAAGATGATTTATGATTCTCATATACAGTCACTGCTAAAGTATGGGCGTCATATTACAAAAGACGAAAGCCTTGTTAAAGATTGCATTCAGGATCTTTTTATTGATATTTACAAGTACCGGTCAAAATTGACAATGGTTAAGAACATGAAGCTATATCTTTTAGTTTCGCTAAAGCGTAAAATTATTCGTTTTATCAGCAAGGAAGAAAAGAATATTCATTTTACCAGCGAAAATATTCCTTTTCTTTATTCATTGGCAGATGACAATGATGAGAATGAAGAGAGGAGCAATCGAATTGAGTTACTCGAAAACGCAATGGGTGAACTAAGTAACCGTCAGCGTGAAGCCATCTATTTGCGTTACGTCAGTGAATTAAGCTATGAAGAATTGAGTGATCTTTTGCAAATGAACTACCAAAGCGCCCGTAACCTGATTCACCGCAGCATGGAGAAACTCCGTGAAAGTTGCCGGAGGAATTCAATTCCCTAGTTGTTTTCGTTTGTTTCTAAAAGATTTTTGCACTAAAAGTAAAATTTAGTGAGTACAAAAATAAATAAACCTGCTCGTACTGGTAAATGTACTTTTAGATGAATCCAATTTTCAATTCCGATCAGGATAATTTAATCCATAATACTGAATTCTTTGAATGGGTTGTACGACCCACTCCGGAATTGGAGCAATACTGGAACCAGTATCTGTCAGAAAACCCCGCGAGCAAAAACGAGATAGAAGAGGCCGCTTTTCTTCTCCGGAGCATTACGCTAAAAGAAAAAGAGGATACAGAAGATGAAATGCAACAATTGTGGAATCGTATTGAAGCCCGGACTTCAGATAAGAAGAGAAATGTCTTCAGATTGTCATATTGGGTTGCTGCTGCAAGCATCCTGGTTGTGCTGGGCCTATCCGGAGTGATCTATTTCCAGATAGCTCCAACTAAAAATGCACCAATAAATTATCTTGCAATAGCAAAAGTTGAACCTAAGAATAAAGAGGTCAAACTGATTTTTTCAGATCAATCAGAAGAAGTAATAAACTCCAAAAATATTGAGATTAAGTATGATAAAAATGGTGAAATTGAAGTCAATTCAGAGAATCAATTGACCCATAAATTTACTGAATCAAAAAGTGATGAACAGCAATTGAACCAACTGGTTGTACCCAGTGGCAGAAGGACAAGTTTGACACTTTCTGATGGAACAAAATTGTGGTTAAACTCGGGAAGCCGCACGATATTTCCTGTCGTCTTTAAGAAGGAAACACGAGAAATATTTATTGAAGGCGAAGCTTATCTGGAAGTGGCTCATGACCAGTCCAGACCGTTTATTGTTGTAACCAATAAAATTCAAGTCAAAGTTTTAGGTACAAAATTCAATATCAGTGCTTATCCTGATGAAATGTCTAATTCTGTTGTTTTGGTCGAAGGAAGAGTTCAGGCTTTAGTCAATTCAAAAAAAGTGATCATGAAGCCTAATCAATTGCTCACCTTCGAGAAAAACACCGGGACAACCGCATTAAATGAAACCGATGTGTTACCTTTCATTTCGTGGAAAGATGGCTGGATGTATTGTGACAAGGAAAAATTGGAATCAATCAGTACCCGGCTTTCGAAGTTCTATAATGTGAAAATTGAATTCGGAGATCAGCAGGCAAGTGAATTAACGCTTACCGGAAAGCTGGACTTGAAAACTGAATGTGTCGATATTTTCAATGCAATCAGTTCAATTGCACCGATAACTTATGAAATTCGAAATGATGTAATAGTTATATTTTACAGGAAAGTAAACTAAAATCTAAATAAAAAAAAGGAACGCCTATAGAACGAAAACCAGTTGGAACTACTAAAAAAAAATGGACAGGCTATACAGCAATATAACCCGTCCGCTGTTTTAACCGCACGTGTTATGATAATTCAAATGCTAATTAAAAACGTACAAATTTATGAAAAAAAACAAGTTTCATGAACCGAAATTTCGGTACCTGAGAAAACTATTATTGACAATGAAAATATGCCTATTTTTTCTGGTTATTTCAGTCGCAACAGTAAGTGCAAGTGTCAGTTATTCTCAAAACACAAAATTGTCGCTTAATCTTCAGAATGCAACCATTCAGGACATAATAAAGGAAATTGAGAGTAAAAGCGAGTTTATCTTTGTGATTTATGACAACGGGCTCGACTTAAAGCAGAAAATAAATATTAAAGCTGATGACCAGACTATTGAGAAAATCCTTGAAAAAGTGCTGGCATCGACCGGAAATACCTTTGCTATATTTGATCGTCAAATCGTTATTGGGAAGAAAAATCCTGCCACTGGCATTATTTCCAATCCAACGAGTGTAAATTCGCAGGCCGATCAAAGAAAGGAAATTTCAGGAAAAGTTATGGATTCGCAAAAGCATTCAATACCTGGGGTATCTGTGGTGATTAAAGGAACTACGCAAGGCACAGTTACTGATGTTGACGGGAATTTCAGACTGACTTACACCGGGGAGGCTAAGGTTATTTCTTTCTCTTTTGTCGGGATGAAAACCCAAGAAATTACGGTCGGCAATAAAACCAATTTCTCCATTGTAATGGAAGACGAAACCATTGGCGTTGATGAAGTTGTGGTAGTGGGTTACGGTATCCAAAAGAAAGCCTCTGTCGTTGGTGCAATTTCAACCATTGGTGCCAAACTTCTGCTTCAATCTCCACAGGCGAATATAAGTAACGCGCTTGTGGGCCGCATGCCGGGACTGTTAACTGTACAGCGAAGCGGGCAACCGGGCGCCGACCAGGCCACATTGAGAATACGTGGTTCCGGCACTTTCACCGGTTCAAACGATCCTTTAATCATGGTTGATGGTATCGAAACGGAGAATTACAACAATATTGATCCAAATGAAATTGAGAATATTGCCATCCTTAAAGATGCTTCAGCTACAGCGGTTTATGGCGTAAGGGGCGCAAATGGTGTTTTAATCATAACAACCAAAAGAGGTATAGTTGGTAAGCCTCAGGTGAGCTATTCGGTTCAACATGCCGTCTCAACCTTTACAAATATCCGTCATTCCATGAATGCGACTGATTATGCCAATAGTTATAATATGGCTCGCAGATACAGCGGCTATTCGTCGGGAGCCTATAATCCTGCCTATACCGATGCAGCGATTGCTCATTATACCTCTCATGACGATCCTGTTTTTTATCCCGACGTTGACTGGTTCCCCTATATGTTCGATAAAAGCTCAGGGCAAACGCAACATAACCTGAACATTAGCGGAGGTACAGATAAAGTTAAATACTTTATTTCAATTGGATATTTTGATCAGGCAGGACTAATTAACCATACGGAAGACATCACCGATTATCCCGGGGAACTAAAATACAACCGTTACAATATTCGCTCAAACTTCGATTTTAACATCACCAAAAAATTTACCGCCACCATCAATCTTTCATCTCAGATCGAAAACAGATCGGGCACTTCGGCAAGTATAGGCTCAATGTTTGACGCTGCCTGGTCCGGTAACCCCACTTCACAACCCTTAATAACCGACGGTAAGTATCTGAAACTGCCATTAGGAACCTCTACAGGTTCTCCACTCGGCGTGCTGTTTAATTCAGGAACAGGGTATCAAAAGTATTACAAGAATTACCTGAATAGTTCTGTCCGTTTTAATTATAAGCTCGATGGTATTACAAAGGGGTTGTCAACACATACAACAGTATCCTACAATAACTTAAATTCGCAGAACATTTCTTACCGCAAAGACGTGGTGGTGTACCTGCCGGTGAAGTTACCGGATCAAACGAATGTATATGTTCCGCAAAATGACCCTTCTCCGTTTGGTTTTGCAGAGTCATTCGATAAAAACAGGAAAGTTTATATCGAAGCAGGGTTCGATTATTCACGAAAATTTGGCAACCACAATCTTGGTGGATTATTGCTCTACAACCAAAGCAAACGATTTGATCCGGATCTTGCATTTTTGGTTCCAAATGGCTATCAGGGTATTGTAGGTAGGGCAACCTACGATTACAAAACCCGTTATATGGCCGAAGTGAACATCGGTTACAATGGCACCGAGAACTTTGCTCCCGGAAAACGGTTTGGTTTCTTCCCTGCCTATTCACTGGGATGGGTTGTTTCGCAGGAACCCTTTTTCCCAAAAAACAACGTGCTGACCTATATGAAGATCAGAGGTTCGTATGGGGTTGTAGGAAACGACAAAATTGGAGGTGCCCGGTTTTTATATCGTCCGGCTTCCTACAGCTATGTAAGCAATATCTATCAATTTGGTGAGAATGGATCTAACCAGTTGGGGTATACGGGTTCTGTAGAAGGTGCACTTGGCAACCCTGATCTGACCTGGGAACGGGCAAAAAAATTGAACATTGGTACTGATTTTACCCTTTTCAAGGATAAAATAAAGATTACCGCTGAATATTTTGATGAAAACAGGGATAATATTCTGGCCAACCGAAACACGGTCCCCATTTTAGTTGCTGCCACACTGCCGGCTTATAATCTTGGCAAGATGAGCAACAGTGGTTATGAGAGCGAAATTACCTATACAGGCACATATAATAAATTCAATTATTATGTCAAGGCGAATTATACTTATGCCCATAACACAATCGAATACCAGGATGAAGTAACCCGA
>JAAFHB010000182.1:6846-16558 GCA_010906965.1 Mariniphaga sp.
TCAATAATAAAATTCAACCCGGCGATATTAAATATGTTGATATTAATGGAGATGGCAAAATCAATAACGACGATGCGGTGCCGATTGGATATTCAAATTTCCCGGAGAAGGTTTTTGGTGTCTCAGTTGGAGGAAGTTACAAAGGATTTGATGTTTCCGTCTTATTTCAGGGCGCTGCCAACGTATCGATCAGCTACCACAGAAACTATGTTCAGCCATTCGTCGAAGGCCGCAATTCACCAGACTATATGGTTGAAAGCTGGAGTCAGGAACGTTACGACCAGGGATTACCAATCAATTTTCCTCACCTGAACGAAGGATATGTGATCAGTGCCAATAATCATCAGAGTTCAACGTTTTGGACAAGGGATGCCAGCTATGTTCGTTTGAAAAATGCGGAAATCGGGTATGCTATACCTGAAAAATTGCTGAAAAAGGTTGGTCTTACCTATTTGCGGCTCTATGTTAATGGAAGCAACCTGATTACCTGGGATTCCATGTTGCCGGGAGCCGACCCTGAATCCGCAGCTGCAGCCTCGGGAAATTCTGATGCTTACCCGATAACACGCACGATTAATTTCGGGTTTAATGTTAAATTCTAATCAATCAGGAACATGAAAAATTTAATTATAGTATTGATTTGTGTAATTGTAATTACGCATTTCACCTCCTGCGAAAAAATGATGGGTACTTATCTCGATAAAGCCCCCGGTGTGGACGTTACCGAAGATACAATTTTTACTTCTGGAGTTCAGGTCGAAACTTTTGTTGCAGGAACCTACCGATATGGAATACATTCGATATTCCCCAAAACTGATGGTACATATACCGGTGGCGGTTACGATCCTACCGCGTCTGCAACAGATGAGTGTGAAGCGGCGGCGGCATTTGCAACCAACGCACCGTGGAATACAGGATCTGTAACAGCTGACAACATTACGGGGACTGAAGAGAAAAGGTTATCTATTCGTTTTAAGGCGATTAGAAGGTGTAATGTGTTAATTAAAAGAATTGATGCGGTACCCGAACTTCTGCCTGCCTATGTTGCTCAGGTAAAAGGTGAAGCAAAATTTATTATTGCTTTGAATTATTTTGAAATGCTGAAGAGATATGGCGGCGCACCAATTATATCCAAAAAGTTTGAACTCACCGATGATTTTTATGTGCCACGTAATACACTCAAGGAAACTGTCGATTATATTATTTCCAACTGCAACGAAGCAATTTCTTCGCTGCCTGATGTTTATTCCTCCAATATGAGGGGTCGTGCTACCAAGGGAGCTGCATTAATGCTGAAAGCCAAGACATTGTTATATGCTGCAAGTCCGATTTTCAATACGGCTACTCCTTTTCTTGATATGGATGATCCTGCAAATAACAAACTGATCTGCTATGGGAATTATGATGCAACCAGGTGGCAACTGGCTGCTGATGCAGCTAAGGCGGTTCTGGACTGGGCTCCTACCGGTGGTATTTCTTTGATTACCGATAAGGGAACAGACAAAAACTACCGTTTTATGTCTGAAACACCTGATAATCCAGAGGTGATCCTCGCTAACAAATCGACAGGAAAAGTAGCTATATGGACTGCTCCGTGGACTTATATGTTTCCCAAGGGAATATATAGCAGCTCAACCTGGGGATTGGGAAATTCGATGCCGTTAAATTTCGTGAAAAGATACGAAAAGCAGGATGGTACACCACAAACATGGGATCCTGTAGGGGGAACAAACTTGACAACCAAATATAACGAACTTGATCGCAGGTTCAAACAATCTGTAACCGTATCTGGCGATAAGTGGAATGTCGATTATCCTATCATGAATTCTTATGAGGGTGGAGCTCAGACTGCGTTATGTTATGGAGGTCAGTGGATTACTAAATTATTACAGCAGTCGCAGACCAACGCCAATTATAATGTAATGCCAAACGATATGATTTTCAGGTTAGGTGAAGCCTACCTCGATTATGCCGAAGCATTGAACGAAGCGCAAGGAGGACCTCTTACGGCTGCTTATGATGCAGTAAATACAATTCGTGTCCGCTCAGGTCAGCCGATTCTTCCTACAGGACTTACGCAGGCACAATTCAGGGATCGTGTAAGAAATGAACGCGCCATTGAATTGTTCTTCGAAGATCATCGTTTATGGGATACCCGCAGATGGCTCATAGCTGATCAGGATGGTATCATGAATGGTAATTTTTACGGATTAAAGGTATATCTCAATCCTTCGTTGCCAAATCTGAGATATTCTGTTTATGTCTTCGAAGTGAGGACATTCCCTAGAAAAATGTACCTGCATCCCTGGCTTCGCAATGAGGTGCTTAAAGGATATCTTGTTCAAAATCCGGGTTGGTAACCAATACAAAATTGTTTAATCAATGAAAATGAAACTTATGACATTCAAATATAACCGATGCGTATTTTTGATCTTTGCGATCAGTTTATGCTTTAGTGTTTTTTCAAATGCTCAAACTTCCACCCCCGATTCTGCTGCTGTAAAACAGCAAGCGGTTACGAATATTGCTTATGGAGTTCAACCGACATGGATGGTTACCGGAGCAATATCTACAGTAAAGGGAAGTGATTTACAGACACCTTTTGTAACCAATTTTGCAAACAGGTTAAATGGAAGAATTCCTGGTCTGACAGTTACACCAAACGGATCAGAACCGGGAAATGATAACGCAACCCTCACCACTCGCGGAAGAAATACATTCGGAGTGGGCGGAACGAATATGTTGGTATTGGTTAACGGTGTTGAAGGTAATTTTGCAGACTTAGTTCCGGAGGAAGTCGAATCGGTCACTTTACTCAAAGATGCCTCAAGTACGGCAATGTATGGTGGCAGGGGAGCCAATGGCGTAATGCTTGTAACGACTAAAAGAGGTGAAACTGGTAAATTAAAGGTCGTTTTCAGCGCTCAGCAAGGTATTCAAAGTGGAATGCGCCTACCGCAGTATGTTGATTCATACGATTATGCAAGGCTTTACAATGAAGCGCTTGTGAATGACGGGAAGGCCGAAAAATACACAGCAACCGATCTTGCTTCCTACCAGAATGGCGATGACAAATACTTCCATCCAAATATAAACTGGTACGACCAGGTTTTAAGAAAAACAGCTCCGATTTCCAACTATGACTTGAATTTCAGTGGGGGAAACAGTTCGGTAAAATATTTTGTTTTATTGAATTATATTAAGAGCAGTAATCTTTACCAGAAAACAGGTAGTCAATCGGATTTCAGCATAAATGGTAGCTATCAGCGGGTTAACTTTCGAGCGAATATCGATATTAACCTGAACAAATGGTTGTCGGCTGCTTTAACTTTAGGTGGTACTGTTGTTGATAAGGCGAATCCTGCTGCAAATACAACAGACGGTATTTTTAATCAGATGGCTCAACTTCCCCCCAATGCATTCCCTATCTATAACCCCAATAAAACATTGAGTCGTAATTCATTGTTTTCTAATCCGTTGGGCGATATTTTAAACAAAGGATTCTATACTTCAAACGGACGTACATTACAGTCTACATTCGGTTTCACTGGATTATTGGATATGCTTACCAAGGGATTAAGTGTTACTGCTCGGATTTCGTTCAACAGCTATTTTTTGAGTCTATCGAATAAATCAAGAACTTACAGGAGTTTCGCCCTGTCAAAAGGTGTGGTCGGCGATACCATTTATACCCCTTATGGCCTCGATAACTCGTTGGTTGGTGCAGAAGGTTCTTCCGATCAGAACCGAAATCTGGTTTATCAGGCTTTTGTAAATTACGATCGTACTTTCGGCATTCATGCAGTAAACGGTGTTCTGATGTACAATGCAGATGAATATGTCATCAGTGGGAATAGCGAACCGGTTAAGCATATAAATTTCAGCGGTCGCGCTACCTATAGCTACGATCAGAAATACATCGGTGAATTGAGTTTCTCCTATATGGGATTAAATTATTTTCCTAAAAACGGCAGATTTGGATTGTTTCCTGCAGCCTCTGTTGGCTGGATTGTATCAAATGAAGGATTCCTCAAAGATAACAGTTTGGTCAATTTTCTGAAAATCAGAGGATCTTACGGAATGGTTGGAAATGACAAGATTGGTGGAACTTCTTTTATGAACGAACAATATTATCCCTATAATGGAGGATATTATTTTGGTACCGGTAATACCTCTGTCTGGGGTGTTATTCAGGGAAGCCCGGCAAACACCAATGTGACCTGGGAAAAAGAGAAATCTGCCAATATTGGTATTGAAGCTACACTGCTGAATCATTTGGATTTATCATTGGATCTGTTTAACCGCGACCGTTATGATATACTTGTTCAGCCCAATGCAACCGTTGCCGATTTTATGGGTTTTACCAAACCTTACCTGAACCAGGGGAAGGCCAATAATAAAGGATTTGAAGCCACTCTTCGTTATTATAGCGATAAAACGAAAGATTTTCAATTCTTTGCCGAAGCATCTCTGTGGTATTATAAAAACAAGGTGGTTTACAATTCAGAAGCGCTTAAGTTATTCAACTATCAATACTCGACCGGTCAGCCAATCGGACAGCCATTTGGTTTGGTTGCACTTGGGTTTTTCAAGGATCAGGCCGATATCAATGCAAGCCCGAAACAAATCTGGACTGTTGTAAAGCCCGGTGATGTTAAGTATCAGGATCAGAATGGAGATAACAAGATCGACGATAACGATTCGTACCCGATCGGGAAAATAGGTCTGCCAAATATTACAGGAGGTCTTCACTTAGGTACCAGGTACAAAGGATTCGACCTTGATCTTTTCTTCCAGGGAGTAACTGGTAACACTGCCTATTTTAGCGGTTCGAACTTCCAGGCGCTACAGAACAACGGGCAAATCGGTGCCATTGCGCTAAACAGGTGGACTGCGGCTACTGCTGAAACTGCCACGTATCCGCGTTTAACGACTTACAACGATGATAATAATTTCAGATATTCGTCATTATGGCAACGTGATGGCAGTTTCATAAAATTGCGCAGCGTTGAACTTGGATATACACTTCCATCAAGAATTGCTAAGTTGGCGTTGCTGGACAATGCAAGGTTCTTCATTAACGGAACAAACCTGTTTTCGTTGGATCACATGGAGGGTTACAAGGATGCTGAATATGGTTCCAATTATCCGGTCCTGAGGTCTTTTAGTGTTGGAGTAAAGGTTCAATTCAGGTAGTTAAACTTAAATTAATAACTTCATAGAATGAAAAAGATACTATATATACTTGCAGTGGTCACACTCTACACTTTGAATGGGTGTGTAAAACTTGACAGAGAAATTATAACAACCTTAAGCAGTAAAGAGGTCAATTATCAATACGGATATACCTCGGGCCGGGCCACCGCATTGTATTCCGATCTACCTACCGGTTTTATGGAGATAGATGGTGCCATGTTTGCATCGATGGGCGATGAGGCTGAGCATACCCTCGAAACTTCGGATATTCAGGTGTTTAATGTGGGCAGTTGGAATGCATCGACGAATCCTGATAATGTTTGGGCAAAGTATTACAAATCAATACGTAACGTCAACCTGTTTCTGGCAACCTCCGACAGTGTCAACCTGGAGGGTTACAGGCTTGATCCGACACCATCGCAGCAGATTATCTACAACACCAGAATGGCTGAAATCAAACGTTGGAAATATGAAGGGCGTTTTTTGAGGGCTTTCTATTATTTCGAACTGGTAAAACGTTATGGTGGAATCCCGATTATCAAAAATGTTTATACTATTGGTGATGATGTAACAGATGTTCAGCGTAATTCGCTGCAAGAATGTGTGCAATATATTTCTGACGAGTGCGACTCGGCTGCATTGCAGCTTCCTGTAAAATATCCCGATACCGAGCTAGGTCGAGCCACGAAAGGGGCAGCATTGGCATTAAAAGCAAAGGTACTACTGTATGCTGCATCCGATTTGTGGAATACCGCTTCATGGGCGGGTGGTTATGCACAGCCGCAATTGATTTCACTTCCGGTAGCCGACCGTAACGTCAGGTGGAAAGCTGCTGCAGATGCTGCCAAGGCAGTTATTGATCTTACCGGAACTACCTATGCGTTATACAACAATTACCGGAATCTTTTTATTACCGGTGAGTCTTTCAAGAACATGGAACATATCTTTGTCCGCAGAGCCGGAGCATCCAATTCGTTCGAAGCGGCAAACTGGTCGGTCGGTTACGATGGCGGGAAAAGTGGTACTACCCCTTCGCAGAACCTGGTTGATGCCTATGAGGTGAAAGTAAGTGCTACTTCGGCAGTTACCTTCAATTGGAGTGATCCGACACATGCCGCCAACCCTTATGCAACTTCCGGGGCTACAGCACGTGATCCAAGGTTGCAGTTAAATGTTATCGTAAATAATACCACTTATAAATCGCGGATTGTTGAATTGTGGACAGGTGGTAAAGACGGAAAAGGTAAAGACCTGGTTTCGAAAACCGGTTATTATCTGAAAAAATACCTGGATGAGGCACTTAATCTTCAGACTAACACAACCAGTATACATGGCTGGTCATTGATTCGTCTTGCCGACGTTTATTTATGGTATGCAGAAGCATTGAACGAATACAGTCCCGGCAATGCAGATATAAAAATTTACGTTGATAAAGTCCGTACCCGCTCAGGAATCGCCATGCCTCCCGTGCCAGCAGGTTTAACACAGGTGCTGATGCGCGATGTGATCCGTCATGAGCGCCAGGTAGAATTGGCATTCGAAGGCCACCGGGTTTGGGATTTACGCCGTTGGATGCTTGCTCCTGCCGTTTTGGGAACTCCGCTGAAAGGGGTCGAAATTACTCAAACAACTCCCGGAATCTTTACTTACAATGTTATAAAAGTTGAAGACCGGGTGTTTGAACCAAAGATGTATTTTTATCCGATTCCACAACAGGAAATGCTGAAAATGCCTTCCTGGATTCAGAATCCGCTCTGGTAATAAAAGTTAGGTTTGAGCAAAAAGGCTATTCCCTTTTGCTCAAACTTTCAAATTAATTTTATTCAAAAAATATTAAAGTATGAAAAATATTTTCAACAACAGTTTCAAACTGCTGATCGCGTTCTGCGGATTTGCACTAATATTGGTTTCATGTACTTACAAAGAAATTGCAGATGTTGATTTGCCCGCGCCTAAGCTATATATGCCAACTGCAGTAGGCGGTAATTATGTGATTGACAATGTACCACAACGACTTGACTTTTTGCCAACGCCAGGAAATGCCTATCAGTTTACTGTCGATCTGACAAAAAGCAAAATGGTTATTCCTTTGGGAGTTTATCGTTCGGGACTTGACCGTTCAGGTAAAATAACGGCAAGTATCGCCATTAAAAACGATACCATTGCCACTATGCTGGCGGCGGGGAAAATTCCGGCAACTGCATTTGCGCTTCCAACCGACAAGATCTTACTTCCATCCTCTGTTGATATAATTAGTGGAAGCGAAATTGGTACCTTCAATTTGGAAATCGATCTGAATTACCTTCGGAGTTTCCCGGATGCAATTTTAGCGCTTGGAGTTACAATTAATTCCACCGATGCTTCTGTTAATCCGTTGCTAAAAACGACAGTTTTAGTTATTTATACGAAACTATTGAAACCGATGGCTGCCTTCTCATCAAAAGCAGATGCCACTAATGTCAAGAAGATTGTATTTAGCAATATATCAACTTATGGCATGACCTATTCGTGGAATTTTGGGGATGGCGCAGCCGTTTCAACGGAGAAATCGCCTTCTTACACTTATCCGGCTGCCGGAACATACAATGTTACTTTAACAACAATTGGTGCAACCGGTGATTTGGATAAAACAACCAAAACACTTTCAGTAACCGTATTATAGTAATTTAATTTAATTTGAAATTGTAGTTGGAGAAGCTGCCATTCTTTTTGGGTGGCAGCTTTTTTTCTGAATAAAATTTCAAAATGAGGAATTTAAATTTGCCGTATTACTTCTCTTTTTAAGAAATCCGGGATCAATCATTATTACATAGAAGACGAAAGCCCGGTTTATTACAAACAGGTTCCGCAAACCATCGCCTATCCAAAAGGGTTAAAATCTTAAGTGATTATTTGAAATCAGTTCGTCAAATTAATAAATCATAGTTATGACAACGACAAAAATCAAATTCAGAATTGGTGCATTTGTTTGTTTTGTACTTTTCGGTGCAGGAACCATTGTTGGGCAACCAACCGGGAAAAAGGTCCAGGAAGAGATAAAAGCTTCTTCAAAACAAACTGAAGTTTTAACGACCGAAAAATCTATTGTTGAAAAGGAATACCTCGAAAGGGCTAGAAAAAATATAGAGCAATACCGAAAAGGTGATGCTTCTCTGGTTTTTGTTGATGCCGATGGAGCGCCGGTAAAAAATATTCAGATTGAAATCAATCAGGTTACTCAGGATTTTCTGTTCGGAAATCTGGTATTCGATATTGCAGGTATAGCCACAAAAGAACCCTACAAAGTTGATGAATTCAAAGCGAGATTTAAAGCATTGTTCAATTTTGCTGTCATCCCATTTTATTGGAATGGATACGAAAAATCGGCCGGAAATCCCGAATGGCAAAAGAATCAAGCTGCAATGGAATGGTGTCTTGCAAATGGAATTACCTGTAAAGGGCATCCTCTTGCCTGGACTAGCCCGGCCGGAACACCAAAATGGTTGCTCAACTTGCCCGAACAAACTGCTGCTGAATTGTTAAAAGCACGTATCTACAATAATGTGATCGGCTACAAAGGCAAAATTAATATATGGGATGTTGTCAATGAAGCTGTTAACACGGTTTCGTGGGAGATGGCCATGAATGACAAAGCCAATAACAACGATTTGAGGTACAATGTAAAAGGAATTACTACCGAACAAATTGCCCCTTGGGTTGAGCAGGCATTCAAATGGGCTTATAACGCGAACCCTGAAGGCAATTATATCCTGAACGAGTATTTTACACTTGCAATCCCTGATGTCCGCGACCGTTTTTACCAGTTAATAAAGGAATTAGAAAGACGAAACACCCCAATAAGCGGTATTGGAATCCAGGCACACGAACCCCGCGAAATGTGGTTTTCACCCGTTGAGATGTACAAAACATTCGACCTATACAAAGAATTTAACCTTCCAATCCATATTACTGAATTTATCCCGCAATCATCGGGCAAAGACATTACCGGCTGGAGAACCGGAAAATGGACTGAAGACGCACAAGCCGAATTTGCCGAACAATTATACACGCTTGCTTTTGGATATCCTTCGGTTGCTTCTATCACCTGGTGGGGCTTGTCCGACAAGAATATCTGGCTTAAAGGTGGCGGTCTTTTAGATCAGGAATACAATCCGAAACCTGTGTATAACCGATTATTGAAGCTGATCAAACAAGATTGGATGACCAAAAATGTACAACTGAAATCTGATAAAAACGGGCAGGTTGCATTTCGTGGTTTCTTCGGAAAATATAAGATCGAAATTACCAAACCCGATGGGACCAAACAAACGCTCGATATTCACATGTCTGATAAGGAGACTAATCAATGGAAATTTAATTTGTAAAAATATTTCGATGCTTAATGTTATTAAAAAATTGATGTTATGAAACGCAAAAATTACAAAATTTGGAGTATCGCTGCCCTGTTATTTTTTTATATCGGCAGTTGTGGACAATCTAATGATGCTGCCGTTATAATGGCGCTTCCTGATCCGTT
>JAAFHB010000183.1:0-8683 GCA_010906965.1 Mariniphaga sp.
GAAAAAGTGGCGCTGTAGTTGATCAACGCTGCTATGTTTGAAAATGCAAATAGCCTATTTCGTGTGAAAAGTGTTATCTCGAAGATGGGATAGGCTGACTTTTTACAACGTATGACGAATAAAATCAGAAACACGATACCCGCTAAAAGAAGAGGCCATCCAAAAGATTTGTTCAGGTTTGAGGAACTGTATACAATCGCGATAAGTCCTGTCGAATAATAAATTGCGCCAATGTGATCTATTTTGCCTGGAATTTTTGAGGTCATTTCAGTTTTTAGTTTGATAAAAACCAATGCAGTTGCAGCGATTCCCAATGGAACGCAAAAAAGGAAAATGCTACGCCATCCAAAATGCTGGGTGAGCATTCCACCAATAAACGGACCCATTGAAAGACCGAGATAGACGGCAGCCACATTAATTCCGAGTACTTTACCTCGCTCTGATGGCGGAAAGACAGAAACAAGAATTGGCGCACCGGTGGTCATTGTCATGGCAGCACCTAATCCCTGCACAACTCTTAATAGAATGAGTGTCTGTCCATTTGGAGCAATCCCGCACAATGCTGTCACAATTGTGAAAATGATAATACCTCCTTTGAAAACAGTTTTTTGTCCGCGGAAATCTGCCAGTTTTCCAATCGGCAATAGAAAAACTGCTGATGAAAGCAGGTAGGCTGTTACAACCCAACTTAGCGCTACAGCATCCAGATCAAACTCCCTTTCAATTGCAGGCAATGCAATGTTTACACCTGATATAAGAAAGGGTCCTAAAAATGAAGTTAATACTGCAATTGTTAATGCCGATCGCTGTGTGTTCGTCATCTGATTTTTGAATGAGTTCCTCTTTATTGAAGGCTTGACAAAAATAGTAAAATCTGATTGTTGTCATTTATTATAAAAAATCAATCTCTTTTTCAGGTTATTAACTTTTAAACCTTTAACTTTGCAGCTCGATTTTTCCAAATAGTTATTTTATTATGAATGAGAAAGATATAAAATTATTTTCGGAATTTCCCCCTGTATCCACCGAAGCTTGGGAAGCCCAGATTACCACCGATCTAAAGGGTAAAGATTATGACAAGACCCTTGTATGGCGTACAAATGAGGGGATTAACGTCCGTCCTTATTATCGTGACGAAAATCTGAAAGGACTCGATTTCGTTGGAACTTTACCCGGACAGTTTCCTTATGTTCGTGGAAATCGCAAAGCGGGAAATAACTGGTTAGTTCGTCAGGACATTGAAGTTGTCAATTTCGGCGAAGCCAACCAAAAGGCGCTAGACATCCTCTCAAAGGGTGCAACTTCCCTCGGTTTTGTATTTAAAAACTGCCAGGAAATCAGTGTGGATGATCTTAAAAAGCTTTTGCAAGGAATTTGCCTTGAAAAAACAGAGGTGAATTTTGTGATGGACTGCAAAAACCTGCCTTTGGTAAAAAGCCTGGTTGCTTTTTTGAAAGATCAGAAAGCCAATCCTGATGAAGTGAAAGCATCCGTAAATTTCGATCCGATTGGCGTTTATACGCTTAAAGGGAAATTTTGCTCCAGCGAAACGGAAGTCTTTACACGTGCCAAAGAAGTGTTGGAGTCAGCTGCCGAATATAAAAGTATTCAGTTGATTGGTGTTAACGGAAAGAATTTTAACAATGCCGGAGCCTCAATCGTTCAGGAACTCGGATTTTCGTTAGCCATAGGCGCCGAATATCTTACCCGTTTAACTGAAAGTGGATTAAATGCGGGTGTTGTTGCACCACGTATCAAGTTCAACTTCGGAGTTGGTGGCAATTACTTTATGGAGATTGCAAAACTTCGTGCTGCCAGAATGTTGTGGGCAAATATTGTAAAGGCTTACAAACCTGAATGCAATTGTGGCCCTGATTGCAATTGCGAAGAAAATGGCTGCGGCGATGTTTGTGTTTGCGCCGGCAGAATGCATGTCCATACCGAAACATCCATTTGGAATAAAACGATCTACGATCCATATGTAAACCTTTTGCGTACGGAAACAGAAGCAATGTCAGCCACTTTGGGTGGAACTGATTCATTGACAATCCGTCCATTTGATGCTGTATACGAGCAACCCAGTGAATTCGCTGAACGTATTGCCCGTAACCAGCAATCAGTTTTGAAGGATGAAGCTCATTTTGATAAAATTGCCGATCCGGCTGCAGGTTCTTATTATATCGAAACTTTAACAGCTTCAATCGCTGAGCAGGCATGGAAGCTTTTCCTCGAAATACAGGAAAAAGGCGGATTTATTGCTGCCTTCCGCGAAGGATTTGTTCAGGCACAGGTGAACGAGATGGCTGCTAAACGTATTAAAGCGGTTGCAACACGTCGTGAAAATCTTTTGGGTGTGAATCAATTCCCGAATTACAACGAGCAAATCACCGACAATTTGAACAGTCAATTGTTCGAAGCTGTCGATCAAACTGATAAAGATGCTGAAGTAGAAACTATTAAATTCTACAGAAGTGCTCAGCAATTAGAGGCAATGCGGTATAAAACCGACTGTTTCTCAGCAAAAAACAAACGTCCTAAAGCATTCATGCTAACTATTGGAAGTATTGTTTTTAGCAAAGCACGTGCTCAGTTTGCCTCTAATTTCTTTGCAGTTGCCGGTTACAAAGTGGTTGACAACAATGCATTCGAAACAGTAGAAGATGGTGTAAAAGCTGCACTTGAAGCTAAAGCTGATATCGTTGTTATTTGCAGTTCAGACGAAGAATACGCAGGATTTGCCCCTGAAGCATTCAATCAGTTGAAAGGGAAAGCAATTTTTGTCGTTGCAGGAGCTCCTGCTTGTATGGACGATTTGAAAGCTGCCGGAATCGAAAATTTCATCAGTGTGAAAACCAATTTATTGGAAGCGCTGACAGCATATAATAATAAACTTGGGATAAAATAGTATCAATTATGAAGCCTGATTTTAAAGAAATAAATATCAAAAGTGCCCCAAAACCTTGCTGTTCAGCAACGGAATGGGAAAAGAAAAACGGGATTGATAAAATCTGGATGACTCCGGAACTGATTCCGGTGAAAAGTGTCTACACCAAAGAAGATCTCGAAGGACTTGAGCATTTGAATTATGCTGCCGGTATCGCACCTTACCTTCGCGGGCCTTATTCCACGATGTTTGCTACACGGCCATGGACAATCCGTCAGTATGCCGGTTTTTCAACTGCGGAAGAATCAAATGCATTCTATCGTCGCAACCTTGCAGCTGGTCAGAAAGGACTTTCAGTTGCATTTGACCTTGCCACACATCGTGGATATGATTCTGACCACCCACGTGTAGTCGGTGATGTTGGAAAAGCGGGTGTAGCGATTGATTCAATTCTGGATATGAAGATTCTTTTCGACAATATCCCATTGAATAAGATGTCTGTTTCGATGACGATGAATGGTGCAGTTTTACCGGTTTTGGCATTCTACATTGTTACCGCGTTGGAACAAGGTGCAAAACTGGAGGAATTAGCTGGTACTATTCAGAACGATATTCTGAAAGAGTTCATGGTGCGTAATACCTATATCTATCCACCTGAATTTTCGATGAAGATCATTGCCGATATCTTTGAGTACACCTCGAAGTATATGCCAAAATTCAACTCCATCTCAATTTCGGGTTATCACATGCAGGAAGCAGGTGCTACCGCTGATATCGAAATGGCTTATACACTGGCTGATGGTTTGGATTATATCCGTACTGGTATCAAAGCCGGATTAAGCATCGATGCTTTTGCACCACGCTTATCTTTCTTCTGGGCGGTTGGAATGAACCACTTTATGGAGATTGCCAAAATGCGTGCTGCCCGTATGATTTGGGCTAAAATGGTGAAGCAATTTAATCCGAAGAGCGCCAAATCAATGGCACTTCGTACGCACTCTCAGACTTCCGGCTGGTCGTTAACCGAACAGGATCCTTACAACAACGTGGGGCGTACCTGTATTGAGGCAATGGCTGCTGTTCTTGGACATACACAATCTCTTCATACGAATGCACTGGATGAAGCAATTGCGCTGCCAACCGAGTTCTCAGCGCGTATTGCACGTAACACACAGCTTTACATTCAACAGGAAACCGAAGTTTGTCGTTCGCTCGATCCATGGGCTGGTTCCTACTATGTCGAGTCTCTGACCAACGACCTTGTTGAAAAAGCATGGGCGCTGATCGAAGAGGTTGAAAAGTTGGGTGGAATGTCAAAAGCTATCGAGACTGGTGTGCCTAAAATGCGTATCGAAGAGGCTGCTGCCCGCACACAGGGTCGTATCGATTCAGGAACACAGGCAATTATCGGCGTGAACAAGTATCGTCTTGAAAAAGAGGATCCGATTGATATTCTTAATATCGACAATTCGGCTGTCCGTTTGTCACAGATCGAAAGGTTGAATAAACTTCGTGCAGAGCGTAATGAAGCTGAAGTGCTTGTAGCACTTGATGCAATTACGGAATGTGCCAAAACAGGTGAAGGAAATTTACTTGAGCTGGCCATTATCGCTGCTCAGAAAAGAGCTTCATTGGGTGAAATATCAACTGCATGTGAAAAAATTGCAGGACGTTATAAAGCAACCATCAGAACAATTTCAGGCGTGTACAGATCAGAAGCTAAAAACGACAAAGATTTTGAGCAGGCTCTTAAACTTGTCAATCAGTTTGCAGAAAAAGAGGGTCGTCAACCACGTATCATGATCGCGAAAATGGGTCAGGACGGACACGATCGCGGAGCTAAAGTTGTTGCAACAGGTTATGCAGACCTTGGTTTCGATGTGGACATGGGACCATTGTTCCAGACTCCTGCCGAAGCTGCCAAACAGGCTGTCGAAAACGACGTGCATGTGTTGGGCGTTTCTTCACTCGCAGCCGGACATAAAACGCTTATTCCGTCTGTAATGGAAGAGTTGAAAAAATTGGGTCGTGAAGATATCATGGTAATTGCCGGCGGGGTTATTCCTGCCCAGGATTATCAGTTCCTTTACGATGCAGGTGTTGTTGCCATCTTCGGTCCCGGAACTTCTGTTGCCTCTGCAGGTAAGAAAATCATGGAGATTTTGGTTGCTGCACAGGAAGACTGAAAAATTATGAATTATAAATTACGAATTTCTGAGGTGTCGCAGATTGTTGCGAACTAAAGACAATTCTTTTTAACATCAAAAATGGCTGTTCCAGTTTCGGAACAGCCATTTTTTTGATCCTTAATTGTAGTTTTAATCGGAATAGAATTTATTAAATAGAAACAAATGTGTTACTTTTGTGGCGTTGGATAAAATTGTAAAACATGAAATTCTCAGAATTTTATCGGTTGCTTGAGAATGATGGTTGGTATATCAAATCAACAAAAAAAGCATATTAAGTATGTTCATCCAACCAAATCCGGGATTATTCCAGTAGGCAAGCATGGAAGTAAAGAAGTACCGACTGGTACATTGAATAAAATGTTGAAGGATGCTGGTCTTAAATAGTGCAGCAATAAAAAATATTGATATGAAAAAGATTAAAGCAATTATTGAAAAGGGAAGTGATGGATTATACGCGATTTATTTACCCGATGTCAAGGGAATATATGGAACAGGAGAAACAGAGTCTGAAGCCAAAGAGGCTTTGATTGAAGCCAGTGATTCTGCAAAAGAATATGTAGAAGAGACAGGGGAGTGGGGCGATTATATTGTGTTCAAGTCGGATTTTGAGTTCGATTACCGCTATGATTTATCTGGATTTTTCAAAACATACAGTTTTTTCGATGTGAGCGCCTTAGCTGGGAGACTTGGATTAAATGCATCTTTGTTAAGGCGTTACAAGAGTGGAATATCCACAGCCGAAACTAAGCAGAAAGAAAAGATCGAGCAGGGAATTCATAATATTGCCAACGAGTTGATTTCTGTAAAGTTTTAAAAGTGTTTTGGTTGATTGTAGTAAGAAAATTAACTTCTGAATGAGACTATGTTAATCCATAAACTTTGGTTATTCTTCTTCCGATTTGATCTTTTTCTCCAATAAAGGAATCACTTTTTCTGAAGCAATTTTAATCTTTAATGCCCTTGCCAGATCGTAAGCAGTCTTAATTGCCTTTTTATCTGATTCTTCCAGCCAAATAATATAGGATGACTTTCCTTTAAATATTGATTTCAGTTTTTTGTCGGGGTTGGCTGCGATTAATGCAATCACCTTATCCGCCTGCTCACCACGGTAAGTCACCTTTTCCCATTTCGATCCGCTGAACTCACTATGGTGGTTATTCACATTATCAATTGAAACAGAATCTGTTTCAGCGAGCAACCCCTCACCTTCAATATTTAGTGAAGTATGATTGAGCCATTGACCTCCGTAATAATTACTTGTGAGGGTCAGATCACCCTTTTCGTTCAGATAAACCTGAACAAACGATCGCGACCATGTTTTATCGATTCCTTGCCGGTTGTGTATGTAATTGGTGTATTTATCAAATTCGCCTTTCTCCGGATTGAATTCCTTGATTAATGAATCGACCACCAGGTTGGCTTTTGCAAGGTTTTCGCGCTGCAGCATCAACCTTGACACATTGACCCTGTTACTGATTTGAACAGCCGTACGAGCTTCGGAGACCGCCTTAGGATAGAGTAAAGAGATTGAATCGAGATGCAGTAAACTGTTTGTCGTATCTCCCTTAGCAAGCAGCTCTTCGGCAACTGCAATTTTCTTCACTGCAAGTTGAGGCTGCGATGGTCCGCAGGCCGATACAATTGTCTGAATGATTGCAATAACAACGAATAATCTGAATTTCATCTTTTAAGTGTATGAATTGTTAATTTTCAGCTTAATACATTCCAACCTGACTGTATATTGAGTTTTATCGTCTTTTAAACGTAGTTCCTTTTTGTCAGTTCGAAATTCATAATTCAATCAATATTCGACTTGAATTAGAATGCAAATATATAAAAAATCAGGATTTACTAACTCCATTAAAAGGCTGTTCATTGGCACTTATTCATAATCAGTGCATTATAATGTTTTAAAATTATGCATTTTTTTCTATTCTGATCTTGTCTTTTTGGAAAATAGTTCTTTTCTTTGCAACGCTAAAAATGGAAGGGCAACAAGCTCAAAATCCAGGTTTGGTACTTCAGGTTTTTCGAAAATACAGCGCAGGCTGGTTCGGTAAAGTTGAATTATTGATGGTCTGTTCATCTAAGGGTTAGGATTCAAGATTTTCATTCTTGCCATAGGGGTTCGAATCCCCTACAGACTACATCAGTGTCATTTTCTCAATTTAAAAAATTGGATAGTGACCTTTTAAAAAAAATACATTACTTTTACGACCCCAATCAATGGGGACGTTTACACGATGGTCTGTTCATCTAAGGGTTAGGATTCAAGATTTTCATTCTTGCCATAGGGGTTCGAATCCCCTACAGACTACGAATTTTTAAGAACAAAGAAATTTTATAGAAAATGGCAAACCATAAATCAGCAATTAAAAGAGCTAAGCAGAGTGAAGTTCGTCGTCTGCACAACAAGTATTTTTCGAAAACAGCCCGTAATGCGGTTCGTTTACTACGTGAAACCACCGATAAGGCAGCTGCTGCTGAGCTTTTTCCTAAAGTAGTTACAATGCTTGACAAATTGGCTAAGCAGAACGTTATTCACGACAACAAGGCATCAAATCTGAAATCAAGTCTGGCTTTACACGTTAACAGCCTGTAGTTTTCAGCTCTCAAATAATTTCAGAAGCTCATCCTCCAAAGGGTGGGCTTTTTTTGTTATTCTTCTTTTTATTTGGTAAATTTGCTTTAGTTCCTGACAACAAATACCCCAAATTGAAATGGAAGAGTATCGCAAGCTGAATATCAAGGATTGGGCGCTTGAAGATCGCCCGCGTGAAAAACTTTTGTACCGGGGAACCTCGTCACTGTCTGATGCCGAATTGGTTGCGATTTTGATTGGTAGTGGTAATTCTGATGAGACCGCCGTTGAGCTTTCGCGCCGAATCCTCGAAAAGGTGAAGAATAATCTGAATGAACTTGGCAAACTTAATGTCGAGAACCTGAAAGATTTTAAAGGGATTGGCGAAGCGAAAGCAATCTCAATTATTGCCGCAATGGAGCTGGGCCGGCGCAGGGACCATTCTTCCGCGCTTGAGATGGAAAAAATTACAGGCAGTAATGACGTTGCCCGTTACCTTCGTCCAATCATTGGCGACCTTCCGCATGAGGAATTCTGGGTTCTGTTTTTAAACCGGCAAAATAAGGTGATTGATAAACAACGACTTAGTCAGGGTGGTATGACGGGTACCGTAATAGATGTTCGTCTTGTTATAAAAATGGCGCTCGAAAAACATGCCACATCACTGATTTTTGCCCACAATCATCCTTCAGGCAATTTGGATGCCAGCGATGCCGATCGTAAAATCACCAAACAGCTGAAAGATGCTGCATCAATTATGGATATTCCATTGCTCGATCATCTGATTATTACACAAAGCGGGTTTTTTAGTTTTGCAGACGAAGGTTTGTTGTGATATATTTTTTATTTTTGCGAAAAATTTTTCATGATACACCTATTAGGCGAGAACAACTCCTTATTCAATCAATTCATTGCTGAAATCAGAGATGAAGTGATACAGAAAGATTCACTTCGATTCAGAAGAAACCTTGAACGTGTTGGTGAGATATTTGCTTACGAAATCAGTAAAACACTTGTTTACAAGACAAG
>JAAFHB010000183.1:8759-18391 GCA_010906965.1 Mariniphaga sp.
CTTCCACTTCACCACGGTTTGTTAAACTATTTCGATAAGGCCGAAAACTGTTTTATCTCTGCATACCGTAAATACGATCCAAACGGAGAATTTCACATCGAATTTGAGTATATTGCATCGCCACATCTTGATAATAAGATAGTTATTATGTGCGATCCAATGCTGGCCACTGGTTCGTCGATGGAGATTGCCTATCATGCGCTTCTTCAAAAAGGGGAGCCTAAACATATTCATCTTGTCTCGGTAATTGCCAGTAAACAGGGAATTGATTACGTATTGGATAAACTTCCAAATGACAGGATAACCCTTTGGATTGGGGCGATTGATCCTGAGATGACTCCTAAATCGTATATTGTTCCTGGATTAGGTGACGCGGGCGATCTTGCTTACGGTGAGAAAATCGACTCGAAAGAGAATATATTGCATAATCATTTTTAATCAATACGTTCAACATTGAGCTGGTCGGAGCAAAGCCGGAGCATTTCTTCAACTTTCAAACCTGATACCGGATGGTATTTATTGGGAGCAATTTCGTTTAGCGGAATCAATACAAATTTTCGGTCTCCTATTTTTGGATGAGGCAAGGTTAGATCGGGTGTGTTTAATACCAAATCGTTATAAAAAAGCAGGTCGATATCCATCACTCTTGCTTCGTAATGATCTGAATTTTTAACACGCCCCATCAATTTCTCGATCAACTGAGTTTGGAGAAGAATTTCATGCGGATTAAGTGTGGTTTTTGCAATTATAGCCTGATTCCAGAACAGTTCAGAATCGAATCCCCAGGGTTCAGTAACATAAACAGATGATTGTTTTGTTATCAATCCAATTCTTTCACCAATCAGTTTTCTCGTTGCTTCAAATATTTTTGACTTATCTTCCAGATTACCACCTAAAAGGATAAAAACTTCGTTCATTCTTTCTAAATTTGCACCAATTATAACAACAATAGTACGCATATTTCAAAAACAATAAAATTGTATCTTCATCTCAAATAGAATTCTTTTATGAAAATTTTCTGGAAGGCCTTTCTTGCTTCACTTCTTGCCATTATCGTCTCCTCGTTTCTTCTGATAATTATCCTGGTAGGTGTAATCTCTGCTGTTACTTCGTTTAACGATCAGGCAGTTACTATTAAGGGTCAATCTTTGCTTTTGCTAAAGCTTGATAGCAAAATTGTTGATCGTAAATCGAATAACCCGTTCGAGGACTTTGAGCTTCCGGGTATAAAAACATCAACCACAACTGGTTTAAATCAAATACTTAGTTGTATTGAAAAAGCTAAAACTGACGACCGGATTAAAGGTGTTTTCCTTGAGTTATCTGATATTAGTGCAGGTTATGCCACTGTTGAAGAGATCAGAAATGCTCTGATTGATTTTAAAACTTCCGGAAAGTTCATCTATACCTATTCCGATATGATTTCTCAAAAAGCTTATTACCTGGCTACTGTATCGGATAGCTTGATAATGAATCCAATGGGAATGTTCGATTTTCGTGGGTTAAATGCAGAGCACACTTTTTTTAAAAAAGCGCTCGATAAATTCGGAATCGAAATGCAGGTGGTTCGTGGAAAAAACAACAAGTTCAAATCAGCTGTTGAGCCTTATATGTTTGATAAAATGAGCGATGCAAGTCGTGAGCAAACCAGCGTTTACCTGAACAGTATCTGGAACCATGTGCTGAAAGGAATTTCTGAACGAAGAGCAATACCCGTTGATAGCCTGAATAAATATGCCAATGAAGTAATGACATTTCAAAAGGCTGATAAAGCCCTGGAGTATAGATTTTTCGATAATCTAAAGTATAAGGATCAGGTATTGGCAGACTTCCGAAAGCTGACCAATCTTGGCGAGAATGATGAGATTCCGGTTGTATCGGTAAATGAATATGATAAAGTTCCCAAAGCAATTGATGCTACCGGACTGCCGAAAGACCGGATTGCAGTTGTCTATGCTGAAGGAGAGATTGACGGTGGAACTGATGGTCCATATCAGATTGATTCGAAAGAAGTTTCGAAAGGCATACGCGAGGCTCGTACAGATACGGCTATAAAGGCAATCGTATTGAGGGTGAATTCACCTGGTGGTTCTGCATATGGCTCCGAAGTTATCTGGCGTGAAGTGATTCTTGCTCAAAAAGTTAAACCGGTTATCGTCTCTATGGGCGATTATGCCGCATCAGGCGGTTATTACATTGCCTGCGGTGCCGATGCAATTTTAGCAAACCCAACCACCATCACCGGATCAATTGGTGTATTTGGTACAATTCCAAACATAAGTGGACTACTGTCGGATAAAATTGGAATTACGTTTGACAATGTTTCAACCAACGAGCATTCCGACATGCCTTCTATTACCCGTAAAATGACCCCATTTGAGTTTAACCTCATGCAGAACTACGTTGAGTCGACTTACGGGACTTTCATTGCTCATGTGGCTGATGGACGCAAAAAATCAAGCACCTATATTGATTCACTTGCTCAAGGGCGTGTCTGGAGTGGTGAAAATGGAAAACTGAATGGATTGGTTGACGAATTTGGTGGTCTGAATGACGCAGTAAAACTGGCAGCCTCCAAGGCAGGAATCAAGCATTACAGGATAAAAGAGTTGCCAAAACAAAAAGATACATTCGAAGAACTCATGAAAAGCTTTTCAACAAAGGTTCAAACCAGTGTTTTGCAATCAAAACTGGGAGAATCGTATCACTTGTGGGAGAATTTTTCGCGTGAAGCACGTGCTAACGGAATATATGCAAGGATGCCTTATAACCTCGAAATTAATTAGATGCAAGTATTCTCGTATTAGTTGAGGATATCCGTATCCTCAATTTTTTTTTAATCAATGATTATTGTAACTTACAACCGCAATAAAAATGTGATTAATATATAAAATTACATGGTGAAGTATCTATTTTTGAAATTATTATCCTTTTTTTACGGAATGGCGGTTAGCTTAAGAAATGAGTTGTTCAATTTTAAGATATTGTCATCACGGGAATTTGACATTCCGGTAATTTCCATTGGAAACATCACGGTTGGTGGAACTGGAAAAACTCCGCACACTGAATATATTGCCGGATTATTGAAATCTAAATTTAAGGTTGCTACCCTTAGTCGCGGTTACAAACGAAAGACAAGGGGATTTTATATCGTCGAGGAAACATCGAAAGTTACTCAGGTTGGTGACGAACCTTTGCAAATGAAGTTGAAATTTGGAGAATTAACAGTGGCTGTTGATGCCAATCGCGTACGAGGTATTGAGAAATTATTGGCATTGCCACTTAAGCCTGAAGTTATTTTGCTCGATGACGCATTCCAGCACAGATATGTTGCCCCGGGAGTTAATATCCTTTTGACAGATTATAATCATTTGATTACTAAAGATTCCCTTTTACCATATGGTCGTCTTCGCGAATTTGCCTCAAATAAAAGCCGCGCCTCTATTATCATCGTCACAAAATGTCCGCCTGAATTAAAACCAATCGACGAACGAATAATTACGAAAGAACTGGAAATAAGGCCATATCAGAACCTTTATTTCTCAAAGATTGATTATGGAAAATTAATTCCGGTCTTTCCTGATGATGTTACCTTAAAATCTGTCGAACTGATCGAGGGATTGACCGTATTAATGGTCACCGGAATAGCAAACCCATCAACCTTAAAAGATTATTTGATGCGGGGGTCTCACGATATTCATGAGCTGAATTTCCCCGATCATCATCAATATTCGAAAAAGGACCTTGACAAGATTGTTACTAAGTTCGAGGCACTTTCATCGAGAAGAAAAATCATTGTAACTACCGAAAAAGATATGATGAGGTTCCGTGATTTTGGTACCGTTCCGGAGAGTATTCAAAAAAGCATGTATTATATTCCACTGAAAATTAGCTTTTTGAACAATGCAGGTAAAGAATTTGATCAAAAAATTTTAAAATATGTTAGCGAAAATAAAAGCAACTTCAACCTTTATTCAAAAGGAAACAGGATTTAAAGCCGATGCCGGTATTATTCTGGGTACCGGATTGGGCGGCCTTGTTAATGAAATTGAAATTGTTCAGACTTTAAAATATTCCGATATTCCTAATTTTCCGGTTTCTACGGTTGATGGTCATAAGGGACAATTAATTTTCGGGAAGTTAGGGGGTAAGAATATCATGGCGATGCAGGGTCGATTTCACTACTATGAAGGATACGATATGAAAGAAGTTACCTTTCCTGTAAGAATAATGAATGATTTAGGAATCAAGATGTTATTTGTATCGAATGCCAGCGGTGGCCTCAATCCCGGATTCAAAGTAGGCGATGTTATGATGATCACTGATCACATCAACATGTTTGGCAATAATCCGCTTATGGGGCCAAATATTAGTGAGCTGGGCACGCGTTTTCCCGATATGAGCCAGGCGTATAATCTTCACCTTCGTAACCTTGCCCGCAAAATTGCCCTTAAAAATCATATCGATCTTAAAGAAGGCGTTTATGTTGGCGTTCCAGGTCCGACTTTCGAAACTCCGGCCGAATATAAAATGTTTCGGATACTTGGCGGCGATGCCATTGGTATGTCAACTGTTCCCGAAGTGATTGTAGCGCGCCATATGGGTATGAATGTGTTTGGAATTTCCATTATTACTGATAGTGGTGTCCCGGGCGAAATTGTCGAAATCTCACACGAAGAGGTGCAAGAGGTGGCCATGAAAGCGGAACCCAAAATGAGTTTGATTATTAGAGAGCTAATAGCGTCCATCTAATCTTTTTTGAATTCGGAAAACAAGCTTCTTATTATTTATTTTAAAAATTTCAAATGAGGGGTTCTCCTGAATCCCTTTTAAATCAGAATAGTTTATTCTAAAGTTATGATTGCTCGTAAAGTTACAGTGCTCATTCTGGCATTGTTGGTTAGTGTCGTTCTTTTTAATAGTTGTAAGGTTTTTAAACCTGGAATGCCCGTAGAAAGTTACAAGTCAATACCTCGTAAACCTCAGACTTCAATTATCAATTTGTATGCCGATCTGAAAGTTTCACAATTGGAATCGCGTATTAATGATCAGTTAGACAGTGTTCTGTATCAGGATACAAGTTTTGTTGATAACAATGGTGATAACCTGAAATTTAAGGCATGGAAAGACGGTGATGTCAAACTTAGTTACGAGTTGAAGGAATTAAGCTGGGAATTGCCATTACGTGTCTCCATTCAAAAAGGGATGACGGTTTTCGGTTACAATGTTCCGCTGGTAGATTCGTGGCAATATAATGGCCAAATTAAAATTCGTTACAAAACCCAATTAACGATTAATCGCGACTGGAGTATTAAAACGGTCACAAAATCAGATGGTTATGTGTGGACCAAAAAGCCTTCAGTAAAGATTGGCGGGATTGATTTCCCGTTAACTTTGATTGCCAACTTGTTTCTTCCCGCGAATCTTCAGTCATTTTCGCACCAAATAGATGAAGTGGTTGCTAAAGGTTTCGATTTTAGAGGTGCTGCCGAAGAGGGTTGGAGGATGTTGTTCAACCCTGTTAAAATTCCTGGTTACAATGAGGCATGGTTATCGATTACGCCCTATTCTGTGGCCCTTGTTCCAGTTGAAGGTTCAGCAGGACATATCAGGTTGGGTGCAGCCATTACGTCTGATGTAGAGTGTTTACTCGACAATGTTCCACCATCCGGTAAGGTCACAACCTTGCCATATATCCAACAACTGAAATTACCAAGCGACACTTTTAAAATTAACTTGTTGACCGATATTCCATATTCAACCATCAACCGGATGATTACGGCAGAGATGGGTGATTCAACTTTTGTTTTTGGAAAACGACGGATTAAGTTCGAAACCTTCAGGGTTTACGGAACGAACGCCCGAATGGCAGTTGAAACAACTGTGTCTGGAAGCATTAAAGGAACGCTTTATCTTACCGGAATACCCTATTTCAATCCCGAAGATACCACGCTTCGGATTAAAGATTTGAAATTTGATATCAAAACACGTAATCTGATGATGAGTTCGGCAAAATGGCTGTTTAATGGCAAGCTTGAACGAATGGTAGCCCGCTCTGTTGTAATTCCATTTAAATCGAATATTTCAGAAACCGAAAAGCAATTATCGCAGTTCTTTAATCATTATACGTTGGGTTATGGATTTGAACTGAATGGAAAACTCTCGCGGTTGTCTGTGTCGGAGCTTTATCTTACTCCTGAATCGGTGAAGGCCAATGTTGTATTCTCCGGTAAGCTTTCGTTAGGTTTAACCGCACCAATACTTAAGGTCATTCCGAAACCATAAACCCAATTGTGTACTGGAACAAGTAATTTCGACCAATAATGGTTCGAAATTCAATAGTTCAGTTTGACGCAAACGTACACAGGAAACCTTTTAACAACAAAACACTCGGGAACACTGTATTGCAGCGTTCCCGGGTGTTTTGGGATATATATTTCTCTTTTGGCGGGCTAACTCTTTAAGCCTTTACCGGAATCTTTAGTTTTTGACCAGGTACAATATTCCTTGCGTTTTTAATATTGTTCAACAATTTGATTTCAATATCCGATACACCTGCAAATTGTTTTGCAATTGTGTAAAGACTATCTCCGCTGCGGACAGTATAAAGTGTGTATTCACCGTTTAGTGCTTTTTCAGCACTAATTGTCTGAAGTTGTGAAGGGATAATTTGGCTACGAGTCTGAACCTTTGAAACCTCAGGTTTTACTTTTGCAGTTTCTGCTCTAGCCAGCGTTTCTGGCGTGTTTCCGTTTACATAGATTGTAAGCTTTTGACCTGTCCTTATCATGTTGTGACGAATGTTATTCCATGCAACCAGGTTGCTTGTGCTTATTCTGAATTTTCCGGCGATTTTACCTGGGCTATCTCCGCGTTGAACTGTATAAACAATTTTTTTCTTCCCTTCGGTATTATAGTTCGATTTACCAACTACTTCTTTTATCAATGCAATCTGGTTATTCGGGAAATATTTATCCCTGTTGTAGGCAAAAATTTGGGTTTGATTATCAATAAAAGGTGATATTTTGTCGAGAGGTAATTTGAGTACGTAGGATTTGTCTGATTTTGCAGGGATGATATCGCGTTTATATTGTGGATTCAACTGTCTGATTTCCTGAACCGGGATATCCAGGTTTGCTGCTATTTGTTCGAAATTAACATATGAATTGACGATAATCGTATCCGTTAGTAATTTGAATGATGGCTGAATTGGGATCAAATTGTGCTCCTTCGAGTGGTTCATTACATATGTTGCTGCGATAAAGATAGGAATGTAACCTCTTGTCTCTTTCGGAAGTTTGGAATAGATTTCCCAGTAATTCTGTTTTCCACCTGACCGGCGAACTGCTTTATTGACGTTTCCAGGTCCGCAATTATAAGCGGCAATAACAATGTGCCAATCTCCGTAAATTGCGTACAGATCGCGGAGGTAGCGGGCTGCGGCATCAGTTGATTTAATCGGATCGTTACGTTCGTCAATATACGAATTGATTTCTAATCCGTACATCTTTGCTGTACCGTACATGAATTGCCAAAGTCCTGAAGCACCAGCTCTTGATACAATTCTTGGATTTAATGCCGATTCAATAATAGGAAGGTATTTTAATTCTGCGGGGAGATTGTACTTTGCCAGCGCTTCTTCAAAAAGCGGAAAATAGTAATTGGTAAGCCCCATCATGATCGAAACCTGACCTCTGCGTTTATTGAGGTAGAAGTTTATAAATTTCTTTACAGATTCGTTAAAAGGAAGTGGAATATACGAATCTAAATTTTGAAGTCGACTGATGTAAACTGAGTCGGGTAATTCGTTTTGCTCAACATATGAACACGCTTTTTCAAGACTGTCAACAGCGTATGCATTTTGAACATACCAAGTGTTCACCATCGAATCCAGTTTGTCGGATAAAATATTATCGAGGTTATCGTCGGGGAAGGGATCAGCGAGTGTCGTTTTTACAGAATCAAGGAGGCTGTCTTCAGTAATTACTGAAGCATTAGGCTGGTTAATATTAGTTTGTGCTTTCAAGTTTATCGAGCACATCAATAATGTTATTATCAGGATTCCATGATTGATTTTATTCATACGTTTTCCGTTTAAAATTTAATTGCTAAATTAAAACCCATTACTAAATTTTGGTCTCCCAAAAACACAGGCATCGGCTCTATCCTCATACTGAGGTCATCGCTGATGTCGAAGTCAAAAAGATTTGCGTCAACACTGGCATCAATTATGCTCAAAACATGCAGAGCTGCAATGCCAATGATCGTTAAATCTCTGTTTCGCCGGTAATAATCTTTCCCACTTTTTAATTGGGTTGAAATATATTTAAAGGTTGTCGGATTATCGAGACTAATCGACGGGTTTTTGATCAGATTATCTAAAAATTTCCGTTCATCAAGTTTCATATCTGCCGTACTTGTATGCGCGGCAATTATCCGGTAACCTTGAAAAAAATCTTTATATTGATTATTATTCCAGCCTAAAACATATATCAAACCTGCATATCCGCCATAAACAATCGGAAGTTTCCAATACTTCCTGTTGTAAATCTGACCTAAACCAGGGAAAAGCGCAGCATAAATTGAAGCCTTTTTTGGTGAACGTTCCACTTTTTTAATAGGCGTTACAACCTGCAAACTATCGTTCGAAATTTCTATCTGCTGTGCTTTTACTGCCAGATTTCCGGTAAGTATAGTAAATAAAATCGTAAATCCTGCAATAAAGGTTTTCAAAATACCAAATTTAGCTGATTTTCAAGGATTCAGTTTATCAAATATCCCAATTATACGTTCCAGATCCTTCGGATCGTCGAATGGAATCTCAATTTTGCCTTTTCCAAGTTCATTAATTTTTAAAACCACACCGGTATTAAAATGCTTCGCAAGGTGATTCTTTAAATCACGATATTCATCAGGGAATGGAGTGGTTTTCTTAACCGGTACACCTTCGCCGTCGTCTGAACCAATCTTTCGTACGATCTCTTCGGTTTTCCTGACAGAGAAATCATATTTCACGACTTGCCGATAAACCATGATCTGGGTTTCGGGTTCCTGAATATTTATGAGTGCCCGGGCATGACCCATTGTGATCTCCTGTTCACGAATTGCTTTCTGGATAACGGCTGGCAGCCGGAGCAATCGAAGGTAGTTGGAGATTGTTGAACGTTTTTTCCCCACTTTGTCACTGAGGGTCTCCTGCGTAAGCTTGCATTCGTCAATCAGTCGCTGATAGCTTAATGCGATTTCGATGGCATCCAGGTCTTCGCGCTGAATATTCTCGACAAGCGCCATTTCAAGCATGGTTTCGTCGCCAGCTTCCCTTACAAATGCAGGAATCGTGTTTAAGCCTGCAATTTTTGCAGCTCTGAACCGACGCTCGCCTGCAATGATCTGATATTTATTATTACTTAGTTTACGCAGCGTAATAGGCTGAATAATACCAAGTTCTTTGATGGAGGTTGCAAGATCATTGAGTGCATCTTCATCGAAATGTATGCGTGGTTGAAACGGGTTTGCCTCAATCTCGTTAATTGCTACTTCATTCGAAACCGGATTGTTGGATCGTATGTCATTTTCTTCAATTAATGCTCCGAGGCCTCTACCAAGTGCGTTTCGTTTAATCATGATTCAAA
>JAAFHB010000183.1:18493-21049 GCA_010906965.1 Mariniphaga sp.
ACATCATATTCAATAGCAGGAAGTCCGTAACTTGGCGCTTCCGAAAGCCTGATATTACGCGTAATGACTGTTTCGAAAACCATTTCCTGGAAGTGGCGTTTTACCTCTTCGTACACCTGGTTCGACAAGTTAAGCCGCGCATCGAACATTGTAAGGAGGAAACCTTCGATCTGAAGTTCTGGATTAAGCCGGCTTTGAATGATTTTAATCGTATTCAGTAATTTACCCAGCCCTTCGAGTGCAAAATATTCGCATTGAACAGGAATGATCACCGAATCGGCGGCAGTTAAAGCATTCACCGTAATTAAACCCAGAGATGGTGAACAATCAATAAGAATAAAGTCATAATCTGCAGATACTTTATCAATAACCTGTTTCAAAACCCGTTCGCGGTTAGGAAGGTTCAGCATTTCAATTTCAGCACCAACCAGGTCGATGTGAGATGGCAGGAGATCGAAATTGGGGGTATTGGTGTTCAGAATGATGCTTCTTGGATCAACATCATCAACAACACACTCGTAAATACTTGTTTTAACATTTCGGACATCAAACCCAACTCCAGAGGTGGCATTTGCCTGCGGATCGGCATCAATCAGTAAAACCCGATGCTCGAGAACGGCAAGACTGGCAGCAAGATTAATCGCTGTAGTTGTTTTGCCTACACCACCTTTTTGGTTCGCTATCGCAATCACCTTTCCCATTATTTTCTATTTAAATTGACAGGCTCAAAATTAATATTTTAAGCCGAATGAGCCGATACTCTTGCGGAAATGGCTTGATTTCCTTGTTGAAAAAGTCGGATTATCAACAATTTTTGATAATTTATTTTTGTAAAGATAAGAAAAGCAAAGAGATGAGAGCTTCTTTATCTTTTGGAGACGTTGATATTTTTTTAACTGAAAGGATTAAATCGGGTCTACATCGATTCCAATCTGTATCGTTTTATTCCCTGTGCGCATCCTGACCTGATCAATTATCTCCTGCATTTGTCTTTTTGCGTGCACTACTGAAATATCTCGTTCGATTTTTATCCATAATTGCTTAATATATAGCAATTTTATTCGGCTTATCACAGGGTATTCCGGACCAAGTATTCTTGCACCAAATCTTTCGCGCAGATTTTGTGACAATTCCTGGGCGATTCGGTCAAGTTCATTTCTATCGCGGTGCTTCAGCGTAATTCCAATCATTCTGTAGAATGGCGGATATTTAAAGTGCTTTCTTTCTGCAATCTGTCCGCGATACATGGCTTCATAGTCATTGTTGATGACATTGATGATGATCGGATGGGTTGGTTCTGAAGTTTGAATGATCACTTTGCCCCGTTTGTTTTTGCGTCCCGAACGTCCGCCAACCTGGGCCATCAACTGGTAACTCCGTTCATAGGCCCTGAAGTCAGGCTGATTAAGCAGGTTATCTGCATTAAGTATTCCGACGATGCTCACATTCTCGAAATCGAGTCCTTTGGTGACCATTTGAGTGCCAATAAGTATGTCAATTTCGCCTTGCTCGAAGCGATGAATGATTTTCTCGAATCCGCGCTTCGAGCGCGTGGTATCAAGATCCATACGGTCAATTTTTGCATCAGGGAAAATAATCTGTAGATCCTCTTCGACCTTTTCAGTGCCAAATCCTTTATTCGTTAATTCTTTACTTCCACAAGTATTACATGTTCCGGGATGACTGGTTGAGTATCCGCAATAGTGACAGACCAGCGAGTTATTGTGTTTATGGTAGGTAAGACTCACATCACAATGGGTGCATTTTGGAACCCAGCCGCACATTTTGCATTCGATAAACGGTGAAAATCCCCTTCTGTTCTGGAATAGAATCACCTGCTCTTTGCGTTCAAGTGCCCCGGTAATTTCGGCAAACAACAATGGCGTAAGGTGTGAATTCATTTGCTTCCGCTTATATGCATCCTTGAAGTCGGCAGTTACAATCTCAGGCATCTCAATATTTTGATGCCTTTCGCTTAAGGTTACCAGCCCAAATTTCCCGGAAGTTGCATTGTAATAGGTTTCGACTGCAGGCGTGGCCGTTCCGAGCAGAACCGGTGCTTGTTGTAAATGTCCAAGAATAATGGCTGCATCCCTTGCGTGGTAGCGAGGAGACGGATCGTATTGCTTATAGCTGTTGTCGTGTTCTTCGTCAACTACGATCAGACCGAGATTCTGAAACGGAAGAAACAAAGCCGACCGTGTGCCAACAATTAGCTGGTAATCAGACTCAGGATTGTTATCTGTATTTTCTTTTCCGAAATTCAATACTTTATTCCATATCTCAACCCGCTCTGAATCATTAAATTTCGAGTGGTATATTCCTGCTTTATCGCCGAAAATACGCGTTAATCGATTGATTATTTGTGTCGTAAGTCCAATTTCAGGAAGCAGGTAAAGCACCTGTTTTCCTGCATCGAGACATTCTTTTATTAATTTGATATATATCTCAGTCTTACCGCTCGAAGTTACACCATGTAATAGTGTAACAGATTTACTTTCAAACGAAAGCTTTATTTGGTTTAAAGCTTCGGTTTGAGCCGGACTTAGGTCTGAG
>JAAFHB010000008.1 GCA_010906965.1 Mariniphaga sp.
ACAGCGCCACAAAGAGCAGCAATAACGCTGATCGTATTTTTATTAGATTGTATCTCATTATTCTCCGTATGAAATTTCGTCCGAAAGCTCATTGACATCATTTCCCTTGTAAGGAAAAAATTGCTTCAGTTGCTCACCTGCTTTTTCAATTCCGTTAATCAAACCAATTGCAAATTCGCCTTTTTTAAAATGACTGATCATCATCTCTTTGTTTTCGTTCCAAAATCCTTCAGGAACAACCTTGTTGATGCCTGCATCGCCAATGATCGCGAACTTTCGGTCGTTGACCGAGAGGTAAATAAGCACGCCATTGTGGTCCTTCGTTTCGTGCATCTTTAGCTTTTTAAAAAGCCAGGCAGCCCGGTCGAGTACCTCTTCCCCACATTTACTTTCGAGATGTACACGGATTTCGCCACTGGTCTGGTGTTCTGCTTTTTCAATGGCCTTGGTGATTAATACTTCATTGTCTTTTCCAAGAAAATCTTTTGGGCTCATAGAAATAGTTTAAAATTGAACTGTAGGAGCTTTATCTGCACCTTTTTCGGCTTCGAAATAGGCCTTCTTCTCGAAATTGCGCATCGAAGCGATGATACTTTGCGGGAATTGACGAATATAAGTATTGTAACCTCTTGCTACTTCGTTGAATTTCTGACGCTCAACAGTAATTCTGTTTTCGGTTCCTTCCAACTGTGCCTGAAGATTTAAAAACCCTTCGTTTGCTTTCAATTCCGGGTACTTTTCAACTACCACCATTAAACGTCCTAATGCTGAAGACAATCCGCCTTGCGCCTGCTGGAACTGCTGCATCGATTCAGGTGTGAGTTTTGTGGGATCAACCGTTACCTGGGTTGCTTTGGCACGGGCCTCAATCACTGCAGTTAATGTTTCTTTTTCGAAGTCGGCATATCCCTTAACGGTGCTTACAAGGTTTGGAATCAGGTCGGAGCGGCGCTGATAGACATTCTCCACCTGCGACCATGCTGCGGCTACACCTTCATCCATTGTAACCATCTTGTTTCCGGTTGAGATTCCCCATTGGAAACCGAAAAACAGCACCAAAGCAATGACAACTACAACAATTATTCCTGTTCTTTTCATCTTAATTTTCTATTTTAATTTATAATACAACAATTAGTCGCACAATTGGGTGTGAAATTACGCAACTAAATCAGATTGGGAAAAGTTTATTAAAAATATTAATGAAAGAATGACAATCGTATGGTTATTAACGCACTGAGGGAATATCAAATGAAATTTGTGTTCCTTCTCCTATTGTGCTGTAAATATGAATATTGCCACCATGCTTTTCGATAAATTCTTTGCAGATCAGTAACCCGAGACCGGTACCACTTTCCTGCATTGTTCCTTTTGTCGACTGATGTGTTTTAATATCAAACAAGTTCGCGAGGTTTTCTTCAGGGATTCCTACGCCATGATCGGTTATTGTAATCACCGTTTTATTATTTATTTGATCAAAAAAAGCTTCCAATATTACTTCGTCACCCGGTTTTGAAAATTTAATCGCATTTGAAATCAGGTTTCTGAAGATGGTTTGAATCATATTCCGGTCGGCAGTAATTACATTGGAATCTGAGATGTTGTTTCTGATAAGAATCTGTTTTCTTTCGGACAGTGACTCAATTTGAACAAGCACTTCTCCGACAGACTCGTTTAACTTAAAGGGTAAGGGGGTAAATATAATTTCTCCGGTTTTAGTTCTTGCCCATTCAAGCAGGTTATCGAGCAATGCAAACCCTTGGTTTGATGCGTTGTTTATCGCGTTTAACGCCTTTTTAAGATCTTCAGTTTCCAGGTTTTCAAGTTCGTCTTTGATCATTTGCGAAAGCGAAATCAGTATAGTAAATGGGTTCTTTAGATCGTGGCCTATGATGGAAAAGAGACGATCCTTGGTGGCATTCATCTCTTTGAGCTTCTCATTTTGGGATGCAATCTGTTCATTCTTCTCATTTAGCTGTTCATTGATTTGGCTGGCATATTGCAGTTTCTCTTCAATGTATTCATTCTCTTTCATTTCGAGGGCAAGTCGCAATTCACTCTGATTTTTTTCTTCAGCGATTTCTGCCTGACGTGTTACCATCCTGTTGACAAGATCAGGAATATGCAGCAGCAACAAACCAAAGAAGAGGAGATAAATCGATTTATAGATCTGTCCACTTGGGTCGGTAGAGATGATCTGGTCTAATAATGCGTGATCAAGTCTGGGGTACTGTAGGAAATAGGTCAGGTTGAATGAGAAGAGGGTGAATGCGATTGTATAGATAATCAGCTTCTTGTCGTAGCGTAACACCGATAAAAACATCATAATGGGATACAGGAGAATTGTGGCGGTAGTTGCGACGGCAAATGGCGAGATAAAGACTGATAATGAATAGATGTGTACTGAAAGCAGTCCAACATCAAGTGAAACAGACAAATATCTAACCCAGTGAAAAACCTTTCCCTTCCGGAAAAGATAGATCAGGAATAGGTTGTATATTCCAAATATCAAGGCAATGATCGCACTAACGATCGCTTCTTTAAAATCTCCTTTTATCGATACAATAATGATCAGCGAAAACACAAGCGCAATCAAAAACCACCTGAATTTAATCGCTACTTTCTCGCCACGGTTGGCTTCGTCGTCGTAAAGATTCAATAACGTCATTAACTGAAAATATTTATAATTGAGTGTTCAAATTTACTAAAAGAGATTGGTCGCATTTGCGATTTGCTCTGGTTTACCAAGAACATAGGCAATGTCGCCGGTTATCAGTCGGGTGCTTGAGGACGGGTGATCAATCAAGTGATCATTGCGTTTTAATGCAACAAGGGTAATGCCATACCTGTTTCGTAATTGCGATTCCGCAAGCGTTTTTCCTGTCAGTATAGATTGCTCATTGATCCTCAACGCCACAATTTCGATATTGGGAATTTCTTTCAGGATACTTGTTCTTTCGTCCCCTTTCTTTTCGTAGAAAATGCCATAATGGTCGTCACGAATCCGTGCGATCGTAGTGTCAATTTCATTTTCAGGCAGTAAAAAATTGGTAAGGACTCTTTCAAACAGATCAATTGCCGTCTCAAACTCTTCGGGAATCACCTGGTTTGCCCCCAATCTGTAGAGTTCTTCAATATCTTCAACATGTTTAGTCCTTACCAGGATTGTAGCATGTTTGTTCAGATTTCGGACTTTTTCGGTGATTGCCATTGAGGTGATCAGATCGCCGACCGAGATCACGACAATTTTTGCTGAACCTACGTATGCCTTCTGCAGAATAGGTTCATTTACTGAATCTCCGTAAATGATTGATTCCCCTTTCTCCTGCCGCTTCCGAACAATAGCGGGGTCAAAAACGATGGAGATATAGGGAATGTTGTTGTATTTTGCCATTACCGACAGGTTGATCGCGCGCGAATCCTTTCCAATCAAAACGAGGTGGTTGTTTAGTACCGGGATTTCGATCTGATGCAACGGGAAGAGGCCATTGACCAGGAAACCGGGAAGCGGTAATTTTAAAAGCAAACTGGCAAGCGGATTTCCTATCTGAATCAGCAAAGGTGAAAAAGACATCGTGATGATGGCGACTGCAAGAAATAGCTGGTAGTAATAGTTGGTGAGAATCTGGTAGCTGACCCCCAGTTTGGCAAGAATAAAGGAGAACTCACCTACCTGACTTAATGCAATACCCACGAGAATTGTTCCGCGAAAAGTATGCCCCATCAGAAAAGCGGTAAACCCTGCAACGATTAGCTTAATTCCGATTACCAGAAGAACGGTCAAAATAACAAGTCCGATATTGTGGTATACAAAGCCAACATCGAGTAACATCCCGATCGAAACAAAGAAAAAACTGGTAAAAGTGTCACGAAAGGGAATCAGGTTACCAAATGCATTATCGCTGTAGGGTGATTCAGAGATCATTAATCCCGCCAGGAAAGCGCCAAGTGCAAGGGTGATACCAAGTTCTGAGGTGAGCAGTGCTACCGACAGACAAATCAGCAATATACTCATCAGGAATAATTCCTGATTTTTTGTCATCGCGATCCAATGTAATACTTTGGGCATAAACCATTTATTCCCGGCATAAACGAAGCCAACGATAAATACTGTCTTAATTGCCAGTGCGAAAAGATCGGTTCCAATATTGGCTGTGTCACCTTTTAAAAACGGCGTAAACAAAAGTAGCGGGACTAATACAATATCCTGAAAGATAAGGATTCCAACCACGGTTCGTCCATAGTTGGATGTTACTTCCGAGCGATCCTGTAAAATCTTCAAAACGACGGCGGTGCTGCTCAGTGCAGTAAGGAAACCGATAAATAGGGCCCCTTTCCATTCCATATTGTAAGACCTTGCAAGAACCATTGTCACGAGGGCCGTCAACGTAAGCTGAATAAAACCGCCCAGAAATACGATTCTCCTGATTTTTAAAAGATGTTTGAGGCTGAATTCCATTCCGATTGTGAACATCAGGATCACCACCCCCAGTTCTGCCATCAATTCAATTTCGTGCGGGGAATGAATAATGCCAAGCAGAAAAGGTCCTGCCACAATACCTGTCAGCAGATATCCCACAAGCGTAGGAATCCTGATCTTTGTAAAGATGAAATTTACGAAGGTCGACAGAGCAAAAATAATCACTACATCTTTTAAAATTTCGGATGTCATAAATGGATTAAGAGATTAAGAATATGATATTTGCAGAAGTTTGTTCAAAGAAATAAAATTTACGGTTTCGTTGTTCTTTTGATCACCTCCCCTTTAGCAGTAAAGGAAATGCCCTGCTGTCCGGTAGTGCCGATCATGACCGATTGAATCAGCAGCTGATTGGAATACCTGCTTCCACCCCACTCAAGAATGAAACTGGCCCCGGCACCTCCCTTGTCTTCTGCATCTTCGATCACATATTCGATTGATTCGAGCGGCTTTAACAGGATGGATTTGGTGACAAAACTACGCAATTGCTTTCCGTACGAGTCGTTATAAACGGCTTTTAAAACGTAGGCGCTGTCCTTCAGCGAAATATTCCTGACACTAACGGTCGTCGTCAATAAGAATCGTTTTGTACCATCGAGGTGATAAATATCGGAGTAAACGGGTACATAAACGGTTTCCTTGTATTTCAGAGAGGTGGTGTCCAAATTCACGTAAGTGTAATTATGACTTGGAAAATTGATTTTTTTATTTGTATCAGGCTCTTTGTTTTGGCACGACACAAAGAGTAGGAGGAACAAAACGGGTAAGATGAGGTTTTTCATAACTGTTGTTTGATATTGATCTGCAATTTATAAAAAACATTTATAAATATTTCTGTTTGAGCCCAAAAAACATCGCGTGAAGATAGTGAGAGCCTGACTTGTTAGGACATGAAGAAGCCAGTCCCTAAATGTCAAAATAAAAAAATCCCGGAGATCGTCATGCAGATCTTCGGGATATATCTTAATTCCAATCAGATAACTAGGAAGATAAAATCCGGATTGAATCAAGTAGTTTAGGATTCAATACTTTATCGTATTTAATTGCTTTATTGAAGGGTACCAGCGCGATTTCGTCGTTTTCGATCCCAACCATTACGCTTTGCTGATCGTCGAGCAATGTCTCGACTGCAGCAACTCCCAGGCGACTCGCAAGAATCCGATCGGAGGCTGTGGGTGATCCGCCACGCTGAATATGGCCAAGTACAGTAACCCTGACGTCGTATTGCGGATAGTCTTTCTCAACTTGTTTCGCGATCGCAAATGCGCCTCCTGCCTTTTCACCTTCAGCAACAAGGACAATTGAAGAGTTTTTGCTTTTCCGATAGCCCGATTTGATGAAATTTTCAAGTGTCATCAGATCAGTGTCGGTTTCGGGAATTAGCACAGCTTCTGCACCCGAGGCGATCCCACCGTTCAGCGCAAGGAAACCGGCATCGCGCCCCATCACTTCGATAAAGAAAAGACGTTCGTGTGCTGTTGCCGTATCACGGATTTTATCTACCGCTTCAATAATGGTATTCAGCGCAGTATCGTAACCAATAGTAAAATCGGTTCCAAATAAATCGTTGTCGATTGTTCCGGGAATACCAACTATTGGGATCCCAAATTCGTGGGCAAAGATTCTTGCACCTGTAAAAGTTCCATCACCGCCTATAACAACCAATGCATCAATTCCAGCTTCCATTAGGTTTTGGAAAGCTTTTTCACGACCCTCTCTTGTGTGAAATTCCAGGCTACGGGCTGTTTTAAGAATAGTTCCGCCAAGTTGGATAATGTTGCTGACATCACCCGAGGCGAGTGGTTTAAAATTTTTATCGATTAACCCTTTGTAACCATGAAAGATACCTATGACCTCACGTCCGTAAAAAATGGCAGTGCGGGTTACGGCACGGACTGCAGCATTCATTCCAGGTGCATCGCCTCCCGAAGTTAATACGCCAATCCTTCTGATTGGATTGTCGATATAATCTTCCGGCATTGAAATCCTAATTTCCTTAGCCATAATATTTTATTTTTATAGTCGCAAAATTAATGCGAAATAGGGACAGAATCAAAATTCGTCGTTAAATTTACTTCAACAATTTATATGCAAATTGGCGGACTGCTTCAGCCACTTCTTCGAGCAGGTTTTTTGGGGTGGAGGTTGCACCACAGATACCAACAGAATCGACATCTTTAATCCATTGTTCGTCAATTTCTTCGATAGAAGAGACGAATTTACTGTTTGGATTAACCGATTGGCATATGTGAAATAACATTTTTCCGTTTGAGCTTTTCTGTCCGCTCACAAAAAGGATCAGTTCGAACCGTGCTGAAAACTTTTGGATTGCAGGAATCCGGTTGGCAACCTGCCGACATACCGTGTCGTGGATTTTTACAGGAACATCGATTGCTTTGCGCTTTAACTCATTAGCCAGCAAATGAAAACCTTCTAAGTCTTTGGTTGTCTGCGAGTAGAGTTCGATCGGCCGTGTAAAATCAATCTTGTCGATTTCGTCAATATTTTCAATTACAATAGCTTTACCGTGGGTTTGCCCGACAAGTCCGTTTACTTCGGCATGATTTTTCTTTCCGTAAATTACAACTTGTGTATTCTCAATTTTGTCCGATTCGCGACCATTACGAATTCGCTGCTGCAATTTCAGCACTACGGGACAGGTCGCGTCAATCAATTGGATATTATTTTGCCGGGCATATTCGTAGGTGGAAGGCGGTTCACCGTGAGCGCGTAACAATACTGTCGTATCTTTCATTGTAAAATAGCGCTCATGGTCAATTGTGATGAGCCCTTTTTTCGTAAGACGTTCGACCTCGGCCTCGTTATGAACAATGTCGCCCAAACAATAAAGCACATCCTGTTGCTGAAGGGTCTCTTCCGCTTTACGGATCGCTTCAACTACACCAAAACAAAATCCCGAATTCTTATCTATCTCTATAATCATTCTTCTTTATTTCAGATTCCGACAACCCGATTGAGTATCCATTCGAGTTGTTCTTCACGTGTCATATAGCTGTTATCCATAATAATCGCATCGTCGGCTTTGCGCAACGGACTTTCGTCACGGGTTTCGTCATAGCGGTCGCGCCCGATAATATTGGCTTTGATCTCATCGTAACTTACCCTTTCTCCTTTAGCTGTGAGCTCATCAAAGCGACGTTTGGCCCTTACATCGGGCTGGGCTGTCATGAATAATTTCAATTCCGCTTCCGGAAATACAACTGTTCCGATATCACGTCCATCCATCACAATTCCTTTCGATTTTCCCATCTCCTGTTGAAGGGCTACTAAAAGGTGGCGTACCTCTGCAACTGCTGCAACAGGACTAACATTTTGAGATACAGTCAATAATCGAATCTCCTGTTCTACATTCTCTCCATTTAGCCAGATGTCGTTGTGGTTAGTTTTGTCATTGAAACTGAAGGAGACTTTGATTTTACCAAGATTCGCTCTAAGTTCAGGAATATTAACTATTCCGTTATTAATCAGGTTGTGACGCAGACAATACAATGTAACTGCCCGGTACATAGCCCCAGAGTCGATAAAAATGTAGTTCAGTTTTTGAGCGATTGCTTTAGCAACTGTACTCTTCCCGCAAGAGGAGTGGCCATCGATGGCTATGATGATTTTATTCGTGTTATCCGGCATTTCCTATTTTTAATTATCGAAACAAAGATAACGTTTAAGCAGATAAACCAGAGAGGAGAGAAAAGGTTTAATGAATAAACTGCGAGAGATTAGCAGCAAGGGAGAAGTAATGGGCTGTTGCCGAAAGATGATAACTTGCGATCCCGTAATTAATGCTAAACTTTGCAATTTTGACCCCAATACCTGCTGAAAATCCCACGAGTCCGGGGCGATCAGTCACCGATAATTCTTTCTGCCGTTGGTAATTATATCCAAATCGAAGTGTCAAATGCTGTTTGGATAAAATCTCGGCCCCAAAAATGAAGTGTCGCATCAGCAACGATGCAAACCCTTCGGATGGCTCAATAATCTGAGACGCATCACCTATTCGATTGAGATATGACAAATTCCATTTATTCAGGTGATTGGAAGTTGCGAAAAATCGTAATGGCGCGTGGGCAAGCTTCCTTGAAAATCCGAGTTGTACATCCCATGGAAGCTCTTCCCGATCTCCGTTTTTGTAATAGGTAGTGATTTGACTCCCAATATTTTTTAGAACAAGTGCGGTAGCCGAAAGACCATCTTTTGACGAATACGTAATTCCAAGATCGGCTGCGATTCCAAAAGAATTGTAACTTTCGAATGAGGAAAAAATAGGTTTTAAGTTTATTCCTGTTTTCAGTTGAGATGTGATTGTCCTGGAATAGAATAAATTAAGGGCGTATTCTGCCGCTCCGAACGAGCCTGTTAGTTGCCCGTATTCGGAGGCTCCATCAAAAGTACCGTAATTAACGTAGTGAATTCCAACAGCGAATGCATTCGGCCCACACTTGTTTGGTGCAAAAGCTGCATATCCGACGCCAATTCCTGCAATGTAACTCACATAATTGATTGATAACTGATTCCTCATTGAATCGGAGAGAAGCGATGGATTGTAGAAAGTGAGATCAAGGTCATTGCTGGTAAATGCAATTTGCGTTCCACCCAAAGCTGCCACTCTTGCTGAATTGGCGAGATCGAGAAACCTGTAAGTCCCATCCCCTCCGATCTGGCTGAAGAGCAGTCCGAACGGATATCCGATCAAAAGGAGCGTGAGAAACAGCGTTTTCATTCAATTTAATTATGAGCGCCTTGGCCTGGACTTTTTTGCACCACTTTTGTGTTCTTTGCCGTTGAAAAGGACTTTTTGGTCAACCTCATCTTTTTTACCGAAATCTTCCTTTTTCAATAGTTCTACTACTTCATAAACGATTGGGCAAAGCTCCCGATTTACCATGGTGAGGTCCAAAAGTTGATAGAACCTGCGACGATCGGTGTGCGGGTATTCGCTGCACGCCTTGGGCCGGTAATCATAAATCATACAATAATTGTCGGGCATCAAAAAAGGACATGGCGTATCGTTGAAAACAAACCATTGATCATCATCAACATGGAGATAACGGGCGATAAAATCAACCTCCTTCATTTTCTGTTTGTGTGCAATTCGTTCGATATCCTTATCTGTAATTCTAGGACTGATTGATTTGCAGCAATTTCCGCAAGTTAAGCAGTCAAATTTATTCGACACTTTATCATGAATTACGTGCACAACATCATCGAGTTGTTTTGGTTTTTTCCTCTTTAATTGATTGAAAAAAGTAGTCGTCTCTACCTGGTTTTGCCGGGCGAGCGCTTTAACGTTGTTTTTATCTGCCACCATTTTGTTGAATTGAAACTAATCTTGCAATAAATTTTTTCATTCTGATCTGTGCAATAAAAAGACCGGCAATCACAACTGCAATTCCGACCATTTTTCTGAAAGTGAGCGGTTCATCAAGGATGTACCACGCGAATATAGCGGTTAAAACCGGAATAATGTTGATGAAAATATTGGCACCATTGATCCCGAGGTTTTTAACGCTGTAAGCGTATAGTATAAAGGCAATGCACGAAGCGAACACCGCAAGTTTTACGATGGCAATAAATGCAGGAAGGTTAAATGAAGTGGTTAGCAATGTTTTGCTTTCGAAAACTAGCCAGAAAGGGAGAAAGAAAAAAATCCCTATAAAATTCTGGTAGGTGATGATTGTTGTGGTATTGTAATTGTTCGACAGGTTCTTAAGAACTACTGTATACCCAATTGCAGAGAAAACGGCCAGAAATTCAAGTCCTATTCCAAGAGGTGAGGTAATGAAGTTGACAGAATCATCAAAAACAACGATCCCAACACCTATGAACGAAAGGAGGATCCCGATAAGGTTACGCAACGAAAGCTTTTCACCATGGTATCGCGAAGCTGCTAATGGAGAGAAAAGTGGAATCGTGGCAATAATGATGGCCCCCATTGTGCTTGAAACATACATTAAACCAAAGCTTTCACCCATAAAATAGAGGAACGGTTCGAAAAATGCGAGTAGCAGAAAAGTGCCATAATCTTTTTTTTCTACTTTCACCAGTTTGCCTATCATCAGTCCGTAAGTCAGCATCAGGATGGAAGCAATTATCAGTCTGAAAAATACGGTCGTCAGTGGACCATAAGCCACGTAAACTTCTTTCACCCAGACAAATGAAAATGCCCAGAAAATCATGGCGAAAACTACTGCCAGATATACAATCCCTTTTTTTTGCCCCATATTAAATTTTGAGCTGCAAAAGTAGGATAAATTACTCAGAGAACCATCGGAATTGTTTGCCGCACAATCGATATCGCCTCCTTTGAAATGGTTTTTAGAATACGTGAAAAATGCCTGATTCCGCAGGGAAAACCGCTAGTAGCCAGCTGTCAACTTTAAAATAGGAGAATATTTTTCAACTTAGAAAAGTCACGCGATGAACTCTGTCTTACCAATCTAATTTCATTTTTTCAGAACCGTATTTAAAAACAGCTTCATATCATTCCAGGAGTCCGCGTCAGCCTTTTCATTGTATTCAATGGGCATATTAAACTGCTTTCCAATTTTTGTCGCATCAGGATTGGTAAATGCGTGTGTCGCATTGGGTATATGATGAATTTATATTCAGCACCAATCGAATCGAGTCGAAACTGAGGATCCGTGTAAAACGGAGTTGCGAGTTCCTGCGCTTCCATTGGGTTAGTGGCTATCTTTCCGTCTCCGTACATGTCGACCGCCATGGCAATATATCCAAGTTCTGCCAGTTTTCTTGCACGCATCACTGGATAATCTGTTAGTCCCCACCATTCGTGAACGACCAAAACAGCTGGTCTTTTTCCTTTCTGGTTTTCATCACAAACGATTAAATGCATAACAACAAGTCCTAAAAAATAGTTAGAATCATTTTAAACTAAACGTTATTTTGAATGTTATAAGTATGTTTATTAATTGTTTGACATGCAAAAAAACATAGTTTGGTTTTTCAGTAATAACCGATAGTGGATGAAATCTTAAAAACAAAAGGTGATGACAGACAGAAGAATGTTTCTAAAATCGCTTGCAGGTGTAACTGCCGGTTTAACATTGGGAGGTGCAACCCCCGCGTTTAAAACAGAAAGTGACCGTCTGGGTGAAGTGCTTCCAAAGAGGAAACTTGGTCGGACGAATGAATATGTAACCATGCTCGGAACCGGAGGTTATCATGTTGGCTGGACCACGGAACGCGATGCACAAGAGGTAATTGAAGCTGCTCTTGAAGGTGGTGTACGGTTTTTCGACACGGCTGAAAGCTATGCCGCTGGCACCAGTGAAACTCGGTATGGCAAATACCTGACACCAAAATATCGTGATCTGATTTTTTTAATGAGTAAATCGACAGGCAAAGACGCTAAAACAGTCAGGGAACATTTGGAGGGTACACTGCGCAGGCTAAATACGGATCACCTGGATTTATATCAGGTTCATGCTATTTCAACTCCTGAGGATGTTGACAGTCGGATTCAGTTAGGCGTTCTCGAAGTTTTGCTGAAAGCCAAAGAAGACGGGAAAATAAGGCATTTGGGATTTACCGGCCACCAAAATCCGTTTGCTCATGCCCGAATGCTCGAAAGGACCAAAGAAAGTGACATTTTCGATACCGTTTTAATGCCTGTGAATGTGCTGGATCAGAGTTATTTCAGTTTCACTCATAGTATCATGCCCAAAGCCTTGGAAAGAAATATGGGAATTCTTGCTATAAAATCGCTGGCTGACGGTCGGTTCTTTGCGAAAAAAGAACAGGCCGGGTGGACTTCTGACGATCCGCTGATTCCAAATTACCTCAGTATTAAAGAAGCGATGCATTTCGTATGGTCTCTTCCGGTTTCCGTTTTAATTTCCGGAAATGAAAATGCGACCTTTATGCGCGAAAAAATCGCCCTTGCCCGGTCGTTTACCAAATTAACAGAGGAACAAAAGATCGCCTTGATCGATAAAGTAAAAGATATTGCACTCACCGGCAAAGTTGAATACTTTAAAAAGAAGGAAAGCTGATTTGACATATAGGCAGCGTGAAGAATGGAAATTATGCATTCCGCCCAAAACTATTCCGGTGACAAACCATTCTTCATCTGAATTGTTCTTCAGGTATGAACAAACAAAATCGATTATCGCAGGCGAGCAGTCCGTATCTCCGACAACATGCCGACAATCCGGTTGATTGGTACGAATGGGGAGACGAGGCTTTATTGAAGGCCAAAACAGAAAATAAACCGTTGATTATCAGTATCGGATATGCGGCATGTCACTGGTGTCATGTGATGGCGCATGAGTCGTTTTCGGACGAGGAGATCGCCGAATTTATGAATTTCCATTTTGTATGCATTAAGATTGATCGGGAAGAACGTCCCGACATCGACCGCATCTATATGGAGGCAGCACAATTATTATCAGGACGCGGTGGCTGGCCACTCAACGCCTTTGCCCTCCCGGACGGAAGACCATTTTATGCCGCTACTTATTTTCCACCCGATCAGTGGATGGATGCACTTCATCAATTTATCCATTTATTTCAAAACGAATATCCACGGGTTTTGCAGGCTGCAACGTCGCTTACAGAGGGAATTCGAACAAATCCTTTGCCGGGAATATTAAATTCAAAGCCATTTAATAAGGTCGATTATCGTGAAGCTTATGAAAATCAAATTAATGCGATCGATTTTAAGCTGGGAGGAACTTCCGGAGCGCCCAAGTTTATGATGCCGACAGGTCTGGAATTTCTCCTTCAATATCACTACCTGACAGGAGATCAGAAAGCGCTGGATGCGGTCACGATTACACTTGATGCGATGGCAAAAGGGGGTATTTACGATCAGGTTGGCGGTGGTTTTTCCCGTTATTCCACAGATCAATACTGGAAAGTGCCCCATTTTGAGAAAATGCTTTACGACAATGCCCAGTTAATCACGCTTTATGCTCTTGCTTATCAATTGACAAACAAACCACTTTATGCTGAAATTGTCGAGCAAACGATCGAATTTGCAGAGCGTGAACTGCGGCATTCTGAAGGAGGTTTTTACGCTTCGATTGATGCTGACAGTGAACACGAAGAGGGGAAGTTTTATGTCTGGTCGAAGCAGGATGTTGAATCAGTTTTAGATCCGGCAACTGCTGAAATTGTTCTTCGTTTCTACCAGGTATCCGATTATGGAAATTGGGAAAAGGGAAAGAACATCCTGCATTACAAGGATAACAAAGTTACGTTTGCCGGTGAAAATGGAATGTCAGTCATTGAATTAAAGGCTATTTTGCAAACAGCTACCAAATCTTTGCTCGAACAACGCAACAACCGTATTCGACCTGCAACAGACGATAAAATTCTTACTTCATGGAATGCCTTGATGATATCAGGCTATGTGAATGCCTTTAGAGCGCTTGGTAACGAGCAGCTTCTGAAAGGTGCCATCAGTAATGCCCGTTTTCTGGAAACCAATATGCTAAGGGATAACGGACTTCTTTTTCGTGTTTACAAGGATGGAAAAGTAAGTACAGAAGCGTTTTTGGATGACTATGCACTCCTGACTGATGCGTATATCAGTCTGTATGAAGTTACTTTTGATCTGCATTGGTTGCAACTTAGCCAACTTTTGACGGGGTATGTTTTAAATCATTTTGCTGATGCTGAGAATCAACTGTTTTTCTATACTTCAGACCAGGCAGAAAACCTGATTGCCCGCAAACATGAGATTTCAGATAATGTAATTCCGGCTTCCAATTCAGTTTTTGCACATGTGCTGTTTAAATTGGGAATTCTGTTGGAGAAGGCCGATTACACACAAATGGCAAACGAAATGCTTTTCAAAATACGACGTGAAACCGTTCAGCAAGGTGCTTATTATGCCAATTGGGCAATGCTTTTGGGCAAAATGGTATACCCAACCTTTGAAGTATCAATACTCGGCGAAAATGCAGTGCCATTCAACCTCGAAATGCAGAAAAAGTATTTGCCAACGGCTGTTTTTGCCGGAGGAATAAACGAGAACCTGCCGCTACTTCACAATCGTTTAGTCGAAAACGAAACAGTGATCTATGTTTGTCAAAACAAAACCTGTAACAGTCCGGTCATTTCTGCAATTGCTGCATTGGAATTGATAAAAGCTGATTTTTAAAGCTGTTTTCGTTAAATAAAGTTAATACATTAATTGCTGTTTAAATCTTCACGATTCCTTCATTATCGGGAGTTTACATTTGAGCCATAAACAATATAAAATTCTCGATTATGAAAAAGTTAGTTCTGGTATTAAGTTTTGTATTTGCATTAGGTTTAGTTTCTGTTGACGCTATGAGCAATAAAAAAGTGGTCAGTAATCCGCCTGTAAAGAGTGAGCAGACTGCCAAAAAAGCAGTTGCAAAACCTGCAGTCAAGAAAGCGGCCAAGGGGTATAAATCAACTAAAAAGGTTCAGAAAACGGTCAAAAAATAGGCTGTTTTGAAAGAATATAAAAAGCCTTCTCGCCGATAAAATGAGATGGCTTTTTTTATGTTGAATTCAAGTGGGCGGATTTGGAGGTTCAGTTTCCCTGTATCCTGCGCAACATTAAAGTTTACTAATCAGGTAAAGATTCTGCTTACATTGCGAAGAAATACGAATCTTATTAAAATGGTTATAAGATACATTGTAATTTGTTTGATATGCTTTCTGGGTGGTAACGTTCGTTTGGAAGCTCAGCATGCTCGTTATGTAAATGACATGCCCCTTCAATTGTCTGCATCAAAGGGAAGTAATGCCGCTTTAGTGCTTTACCTTTCCGGCGATGGAGGGTGGAATGAATTCAATCAAAAATTAGTTCAGGAGTTTGAAAAACAGGGCTATGGAGTGGTAACACTCAATACCCGGAAATATTTCTGGGATCAGAAATCTCCGGAAGTTTTTGCCGGTGATATTGATCAATTATCCAAATATTATCTGAAAGAATGGAAGAAATCATCGGTGGTGATAGTCGGATATTCCTTTGGCGCTGACGTGGGAATTTTTCTTCCTGGAAGGCTTTCTTCAGAATTGCAGAAAAAAATAATCAAAATAGCTTTAATATCACCTTCGGCCAGTTCCGATTTTGTGATCAGATTGAGTGATATGATCGGAGATAGTGAGAACGTCAACCGGAAATTTAAAGTGAAACCAGAGATTGAGAAAGCTGATATGCCGGTCATTTGCATTTTTGGAAATGATGAGAAGTTGATGCTCAAGACCAACCTTCCTAAAAAAAAGAACCTGATAATTTATGAATTGCCTGGAGATCACCGATATAATAATGATTTTAAGGCGCTTTCAAAATTGATTGGGCTGTAATCCGGATCCGAATGCCAAAATTTTAGAACAGACGCTGACAAATGGATTCAATAATAAATAACAAAGCCCAACAATGTTTTTTACAACATGTTGGGCTTTAAGCTGGGTGGAAGATGGGGTTCGAACCCACGACCCCTGGTACCACAAACCAGTGCTCTAACCAACTGAGCTACATCCACCGTTTAGCGGTTGCAAATATAGAAAATGTTTTCTGATTTGCATAACTGATTTTTTAAAAAAATGGCTTAATTGTTAATTTGTTGTATTTCTGAGTGATGCATTTATTGCAGGGCTCATAACGATCATATTTTGAAAAACGTCCTATCGTTACAGCAGTATTGTTAACTTTGTTTTCTGGTAATAACTTTTAACAAAACGATGGATTATTTACTCGACAATCCCGATGCGGAACGGATGCTTCAGGAAATCTTGGCAAAGATTAAGCCGTTACAAAATTTTGAAGTCGTCAATTCGATGCTGAAAAGAGGAGTTGATTATAAAGTGAATTTTGGCGTTTCAATTCCATTGCTACGGGAAATGGCTTCAAATTATGAGAAGAATCACCTGCTGGCGCTCAAACTGTGGAACAAGCAATGGCGCGAAACAATGATTCTCGCGATGCTTCTTGAGGAGCCTGCCGAAGTTACCGAAAATCAGATGGATTTTTGGGTAAAGAATTTCCAGTCAATCGAGATTGCTGAACAGGCTGCCATGAACCTGTTTTCGATAACTAATTTTGCTTATAAAAAAGCTTTTGAATATTGTCTTGGCAAAAAACTATTGGTTAAGATTGTTGGGCTGCTAATGATTGGACGACTGGCACTGACAGATCGTAATGCCCCGGACGAAAATTTTGATCCGTTTTTTGAGTTGATGCCACCTCTTTCAAAGGATCCGCAATTGTCGATTGTATTTTCAAGGGTTTTTATCCAGATTGGGATGCGTAATCTGAATCTGAATGAAATTGCGATCAGTCATGCGAAGATTTTGAAAACGATTGACTCAAAAACCGCACAGGAAAACGCGGAACACATCCTGAGTGAACTCGACTGCGAAGACGCACGAGAGATTGTAAAAAGGCGACAAAAGTAAAAAACAAATTAAAATGTTGTAAGGCAAACTTCTTATGCCGCTTTTTTGAACACAGTTTTTAAATCACTAATTTCGCACCGCAAATAAAACCCCATTTATTGTTTATGGAAGTCATTGAAGTAAAAGAACATAGTACAGTCAAAGCTTTTCATCAGGTTGGTCACGATATTTACAAAGACGATCAGAATTGGGTTCCACCCTTGGAAGTACTCGAAGATGCGGCTTTTGATCCCACAAAAAATGAGTTCTACAAACATGGCGACGGAACTCGCTGGATCTTAAAAGATGATAGCGGTAAAGTAATTGGTCGGATTGGTGCTTTTATTAACGGGAACAGAGCTTATACTTTTAACCAGCCAACAGGAGGATGTGGTTATTTTGAATGCATTGATGATCAGAAAGCTGCAAATCTGCTTTTTGACACTGCCAAAGCATGGCTTGCAACACGCGGAATGGAAGCGATGGACGGTCCGGTTAATTTCGGAGAGAACCTGATCAATTGGGGATTGCTTGTTGAAGGATTTATGCAACAGGGATTTGGGATGCCTTACAATAAACCGTATTACCTTCCATTGTTTGAAAATTACGGATTTAAAGTATACTTCGAACAATTCAGTTATCATCTTAATCATAAGGAACCTTTTCCTGAACGATTTTGGAAAATAGCCGAATGGGTTGCTAAAAAGCCGAACTTTAGATTCGAGCATGTTAGGTTCGACAATATTGAGAAATATATTCAGGATTTTGTTAAGATTTACGAACAGGCCTGGGCACAGTTCGATAATCACCAGCCGGTTGATCTTGACGATATTCGTGGGATGATGAAAATTGCCAGGTTGATTGCTGACGAAGAGTTTATCTGGTTTGCTTATTATAATGACGAGCCGGTTCTCCTTTTTGGAATGATACCCGACTGGAATCAGATTTTAAAGAAGCTGAATGGCAAATCGAATTGGTGGAGTATACTAAAGTTTATCTGGTACAAAAAAATCAGGACAATAACCCGTGCAAGGATTTTGATTATGGGCGTAGTTCCTAAATTTCAGGGAACAGGTCTTGAATCTGCAGTGTTCTGGCATATGGACAAAGTCATGCAGCGTAAATTGTGGATCAACCAAGTGGAACTTTCGTGGGTAGGCGATTTTAATCCCAAGATGATGTCAATATATCAGTCAGTTGGAGGTGTTCATGCAAAAACTCATTATACAATGCGTTATCTTTTTGACCGCACCGTGCCGTTTGAACGGGCACCAATGCTGATGAAAGATAATCTGAAAAAAAATGAAGTAGAGTAGGGTAGACTAAAGAAACAGATTAAGTTTAATGCTTTCATTAGTTGTCCTCGCGTGATGAAGCGAATATTTCCTCCATCAAATCTTGATACTTAGCTTCAATAATTTTTCGTTTTAACTTCAGTGTCTGCGACAGTTCTCCGGTCAATGGACTCCACTGATCGGCTATTAGTCTGAACCGCTTGATTTCCTCATGCTGCCCGAGGGTTTTATTGATTTCTTTCACTTCGCGCAGAAATACCGCCTGAACTTTCACATTATTAATCATTTCGGCATTGTCGCTGTAAAGAATATGATTTTCAGTACACCAGTCGTGCAGGTATTCGAAATTGGGGGCTATCAACGCACTGGCAAACTTTTCGTGATCACCAATTACAATCACCTGATCAATAAACATCGATTCTTTCAGCTTATTCTCAATCATTTGCGGTGCAATATATTTGCCACCCGTAAGTTTGAAAATCTCTTTCTTCCGGTCAGTAATCTTCAGGTATTTGCCTTCGTCAAGAATGCCAATATCACCCGTATGAAACCATCCGTCTTTATCGATTACCTCGGCAGTTAGTTCAGGCTGACGGTAATAGCCCATCATCAGATTTGGACCTTTCGTAAGAATCTCACCATCTTCGGCAATCTTCACCTGAACACCAGGCAACACAGGTCCATTGGTTCCTACTTTTAATTCACGCGTCACCAAATTGCTAACGGCAATCACAGGAGAAGTCTCTGTTAAGCCATATCCCTCCAGCACATAAATCTTCGCAGCGCTGAAAACCCTTGCAATCCGGGGTTGCAACGCGGCTCCGCCCGAAACAACGATCTGAAGATTACCCCCTAATCCTTCGCGCCATTTCGAATAAATCAATTTGTCGGCAATTGCCAGCTTTAAACGAAACAAGGGATTCATTTTGGCATTAAACTCATAATTGCGCCCCAACGCAACTGCCCAGAAAAAGAGTTTCTTTTTGATCCCTTTCAGCTGTTTACCTTTGGTAAGGATGCTGTTGTATACCCGTTCGAGCAAACGCGGAACGCCACAGAAAATATGTGGCTGAACCTCTTTAATGGCAGGCATGATTTGTGCCAGCGTCTCAACATAGTATACACCAATCCCTTTATAAAGAAAAGTGTAGTTGACGATTCTTTCGAATATATGACATAGTGGCAAAAAAGAAATGGACTTGTGAGCAAGACCCATCTCAAAATTATTGGCATTGCCGGTGAAATTCGATACAAGATTCCGGTGCGAAAGCATCACTCCTTTTGGGATGCCCGTCGTTCCGGATGTGTAGATCATGGTAACCATCTCATCCTCGCCAATCGACTGTTTCAGTAAATGAAGCGGATAGGCAAGATCCTGTTCGTGTTCCTTCCCTAAATTGTAAAGATAATCGATGTTGGTTGAGCCGGGGACCTGATTAAAAGTGAAAATCTGCTCAAGGCTGGGAATCTGCCCAATCATCGGACTTAGTTTTTTAAACAGTTTATCGTCCGAAACAAAGATATACCGGGTCTCGGCATGACTGAAAATATAACTGTACTCTTCCTCGCTGATGGTTGGGTATACCGGAACATGGACTGCTCCTGTCATGGCCAGCGCCATATCGACAAAGCTCCATTCCGGACGGTTTCCCGATACAGTGGCAACGCGATCGCCCTTTTTCATGCCCATCGCCATCAAGCCCATCGCCAGCAATTCCGATTGACGGGCAAACTGCTCTGTACTAAACGGAACCCATTGATTATCGTATTTTCCGGCGACAGCATCCGCGCGAGGGTAGTTTTTGAGACAATGTTCAAGAATATCGAAGGTGCGTTTTACAGTCATGGCCATACATTTTCGGTAAAAGTAAAAAATGTTGGAAAACTACCTACTAAATGACTGTATTTTGTTGTTAGCGGTCAGGCTAAAGGTGACAGAACCAATTCGACACAGTATCAGGAGACAGAAAAGAAATGGTTTAAATTTACTGACCCTCTTATAAAACTATCTACCAGGCTATTTGAAGCATGTACTCTGACAGGACAAACCAAAGCTCCAATTTTGCCATCAATAAATATCAACAACCATTTGATTAGGAAATTTTTTTAGCTACTTTTGTTACTTAAAGTCAGCACAACAATGATAAAAAAAGGATTACTAAATCAAATGATACAAACTCACGACATTACAAGTCTTGAGCAGCATTTGGTTTATTCCTACTTGACAAATAATAAACTCAATTTTGAGAAAAGTCCAATTTTATCAAGTTATTTTAAGGACTTTGTACAAAATGTGCAGCTTTATTTTGATACATCTTCATTAAATATTTCGAGCATTAAAGAACTTGAAAACTATTTGGAGCTGATTATCCCGATTGAAGACAGAAAGTTTAACGGAGCGTTTTTTACACCTGACTATATTATCGACTTTATTGTCAATGAAATTAAGCCTAAAGAAAGTGAAGCTAATCTTGACCCAAGTTGTGGTTGTGGGGCGTTCTTAGTTGGTTTGACGGAATACTACAAACGGACTTTCAAAAAGCCGATAAAAAAAATAATCAAAGAGAATATTTTTGGTTCGGATATTCTTGAATATAACATTCTTAGAGCGAAACTTATATTAACAATTTATGCTTTGCAAAATGGAGAACTACTAAGTGACTCCGATTTCAATTTGTACAATCAGGACAGTTTGCGGACAACTTGGAAATTGAGTTTTGATAACATAGTTGGCAATCCTCCTTATGTGAAATTTCAAGACCTTAAAGACGAAAACAGAAATTATTTAACCAAACATTGGACAACGGTTGAAGGCGGAACTTTCAACCTATATTTTGCATTTTTTGAACTTGGGTACAAATTGCTTAAACCAACGGGGAAACTTGGCTACATAACACCAAATAACTATTTCACTTCACTAGCCGGTGAAGCGTTACGAAGATATTTTCTACATCAAAAATGTGTGGCTCGGATTATTGATTTCAGCCACAAAAAAGTTTTTGATGCTCAAACATATACCGCCATTACTTTTTTAAACAAAAAGCATAATGAAGCAATAACTTACGATAGAATAAAGGAAGGTTACAGCCCTGAATCATTTTTAGCGAATGCAAATGGCTCACCGAATTATTTAGAAAATTTGAACGTGAAAAAATGGCGACTTCTAAAGACAGACGAGCAACAAAACATCAAAACAATCGAAACGATTGGCCAGCCAATCGGTAAGCTGTTTGACATTTGTGTTGGTATTGCCACCTTAAAGGATGAAATATTTTTCATTGATGGAAACAAGATGAAAAATGGTTACTATATCAAAACAACTGATAATGTAACTTTTGAGATTGAAAAAGAAATTGTTCAATCAGTATATAAAATATCGGATTTCAGAACGCAGGAAGAAGTTGAAACCAATACACGAAAAATTATTTGTCCTTACAATATCAAAAATGGTATTGCAGTAGCTATCCCGGAAGTTGATTTCAAGAAAAATTTTCCAAAGTGCTACACTTACTTACTTTCAGAAAAAGAAAATCTTTTAGCAAGAGACAAAGGGAAAGTGACTTATGAACCATTTTTTGTTTGGGGCAGAACGCAAGGTTTAACAAGAAAAGGAAAAAAAATATTAAATCCGACTTTCAGCAAACACCCAAGATTTTTGTTAGTTGAGGAAGAAGAAGGTTTTTTTACAAACGGATACGGGCTTTATTTCCGTGAACAAGAAAGCAATAGTTTATTTAACGATTTTATTAATCCAATTACATTATTAGAAAACATAGATGTTGTTCAGAAAATCCTGAACTCTATTGTTATGGATTATTACGTTAGCAAAACTAGTGTTGCCATAGAAGGTGGTTATCCTTGCTATCAGAAAAACTTCATTGAAAAATTTACAATTCCGGAGTTTACTGAAAAAGAGATAAAAATAATTCGCAGCTTAAGCAATAATAACGAAATTGATAATTTTTTAATTGAAAAATATCAATTGAATTTACTTGTTGAATCTTTCAGTGTAAGCCTTTAGTAATTCAGGAATAAATTTACTCCATGACAATTCGCTAATATCAACTGGACTGTCACCAAGTAGTAATCCATCTTCTATTAATTCTGCATTAGTATTATAAATCTTCGCCGGGCTTTTACTAAAATCAACTATCAGTAAACAGACTTTTTCATACTTGTAGAAATTTTTCTCAACCCCCTTTCTGTTATTGATTGCTTGAAAGGACTTAATGTATTTTAAGACTAAACTTTGGCTTGTTTTCTTGAAGACAATTTTACTTTCTCTAATTGCTCGATCATCATATTCAGGAACTGCAATCATATAAACTTCTCCCATACATATTTTGGGGCAGCGATCATGAAGATTTATTGCTTCGGATGTAGTTCTTTCATAGAGTGTATCAAAGTTTTTCTGAATACTACTGATTTGACTCCTAACATTTATTGATATTGTTCTTTCTGTAAACTTTTCACCAAACTCATCAACTACATCTTGAAGCAAACCCTCGGCAAGTATTTCTTTGGATTTATCATGATCAGGAACGACACAAACATCTTGATTTTTTTGTTTCCTAGAACCAGCAAGTTTCAATTCGGGTTTTCTCGAATCAAGTGGTGGAAAGATAAAATCTTCAGAAACGCCAGCTTTAATTAATTCACTCTTAACAGCCTCGTGTAAATTCAAAATTGGTCTTGAAGACCTTATCATCGCTTGTTTTGCAACTTCGCCCCCACTTATAATTGAATCTTCAATTAAGGTCTTAAAATTATCTACTGCCTTTTGAATACTTATTGAATTCGTCATCGTTAAAAAAATCTTTTAATGTTACGCCCAGTGCATTGGCAATTTTTTCAATATTGACAATAGAAATATTTCTTTGCCCATTTTCGACACTAGCGATGTAGCTTCTATCTAAGTCAGCAGAATAAGACAAATCCTTCTGCGACATAGCCGCAGTCTCACGGAGTTTCCTAATTCGTTGCCCGATATTTATCTTTACATCCATTGAACAAAAGTCATTAATTGTAGACTATAAATCAAAGACTATAAGTAACATCAAAAATATTTTTAACATTGTTTAATTACATTAAGATGGTTAAAGTAATAGGTACAACAAAAATGAGAAAAAAGCCCGAACCGCTAACATCAAAATACCCGGCAAGTCGGGTTTCAGTGCTTCGTGGACAGGATCCCGCACATGCGGGATGAAATGCAAATCTTCGTAGGCAGTTCATCGGGAAACTCACGCCCTGCGTGTATTTGCGAGACGAAAGGCTGGATATTTAGAATATTATGCCATACTCCGAAGCCAGCGTTGCTATTTCACTTTCCATTCAAGAATACTGCCCGAACTTGTGATATACAGCTTTTTCGAAACTACATTTTCCCAAAACCGTTTGGCGGCATTCATCAGTGCATCATCCTTCATAAGTGAAGCCACATCGGTTACACCGGAATATAAGTACCCCAGCCGAACCGCGTGACCGACCGATTCATTCTGATACATAATTGGCTGATGATCCCCTGACTGTATTCGCTTAACTTATGGCCGTAGGTTCCTTTTCCGGTTTCATCAATAAAAAACCGGGCCAGTTTCAGGTATTTTCGGCGCTCAAAATTGATTGTTGAGAAGATGAGCAACTCATTATAAGTTGCTCATCTTTTCAAGTTTAAAATCATTATGGAATCAGATGGCAGCTCCTGCGATGGGTTCCTTACTTACATTTTTGTCTTCTTTGCTGCGCGTGGCACGGGCCTTCAGATCCGATTTGCATTTTCCGGTCAGCTCATTGAGTTCGTTGGCAAGCGTTTGATAATCCAACTCTTCATATTCACCGCTGCAAAATTCGAAAGCGTTAAGCAGGTCAGTCAGCGCTTTGTCGGTTTCGATACGGATGGCACGGGAATCAATTTTTTCAACAACGGCATCGTCCTCGTTACGTCGCATATACATTTCGCTAAACCGATTGTTTACAGTCCTTAGGTGTTCGAAATAGAATTTAAGATTTAATGCTTCGACGGCGGTTTTTACATCTTCTTTGGCATCATAATCAGCGAGCAAGTCGTTTGTGAGTTTAGTAGAGGAACGGTAATTGGCTTTTGAAATGTCTGATCCGAACGTTTTCAGAAAACGTTTCATTACTGCCACATGAGGAGGTAATGATGCAAGGGTTAGTTTACTCATTGTTTTCACGTTGGCAAAGATGGCTTTAATCAGTGTATCGCGCTCGGTATCGAGTTCTTGTAGCAAATTGCTCAACGAGTTACTGAGCTCCTGTTCTTTAATTTTGGCAACCATTGGCCATAAAGCAAGGAGTTTTTCGAAGGCCTTTTTCAAATGCAATAAAGCGAGATCATACTTTTGAAAAATGGCCAATAACTGACTTACGAATAATGGATATTCGCTGTTTAAAAGACGTGCTGATTGCACACGTTTAATTTTCGATTTCATAATTAGTAAGATTTAAATATTTGATTTTGATAAGTGTAACGAAAAGCATTTAAGCAATGTTACAAATTGAATAAATTTATTTTTTATTTAAAATCATTACAAATAACTACAGACATAGTCGAGGCAGAAATGAACCGTTTTCAGGCGAGCTTGCTAAAATGTAGCAAAGGCAAATCAGTTTTCAGGCGGGCTTGCTAAAATGTAGCAAAGGCAAATCAGTTTTCAGGTGGGCATGCTAAAATGTAGCAAAGGCAAATCAGTTTTCAGGTGGGCATGCTAAAATGTAGCAAAGGCAAAATGATTTTCAGGAATACAATTAAACGCAAAAAGCCCCGACAGATTTTGAAAACCTGTCGGGGCTAATATTATTAAGTGCTGGCAATCTTATTATTTCGTAATCGAGTTGAATTTATCATCTTTCATTTTCGCCACATAAGCGATCACTCCGATTACCGCAAAGAGAATCAATACTGCAAATGGGAATTTTAATCCTTCGCCGCTTCCGTATGAATGTAAGCCTGACAGGTAATAATTCACGCCGAGGTAGGTCATCAATACCGATAACAGTCCGACAACCGACGCCAGGTTAAATGCAAACCACCCTTTGAAGCCGGGGATCATCCGCATATGCGATATGAAACCATATACGAGGATGGTTACCAGCGACCAGGTCTCTTTTGCATCCCAACCCCAGTAGCGTCCCCATGATTCGTTCGCCCATATCCCGCCAAGGAAGGTTCCAATTGTGAGAAAATAGAGTCCAAGTATCATCGCTGCCTCGCTGATCATTGTCATTTGAGACACGGTAGCCTTAATTCTGATTTGGTTTGACGAATTTCGGAAAGCGGCCATCAACAGGTTGATAATCCCGATAATCGCACTTACTCCAACAAATCCATAGCTCGCCGTGATAATCGCCACATGGATTGTCAGCCAGTACGATTTAAGAACAGGAACAAGATTGGTGATTTCGGGGTTGAGCCAGCTCATCTGCGCAACAAAAAGGGTAAGTCCTGACAAAATAGAAGCTGCCGCGAGCACCATCGGATTGCGACGTGCAAAAATCAAACCTGCAAGCATTACCGCCCATGCGATGTAGATCATCGATTCATAGCCATTGCTCCAGGGCATATGACCAGATACATATCCCCGGACAATCAAGCCGGCAGAGTGTGCGAGAAACCCTAAAAACAATCCAAGAACGGTATAATTGACCGCTTTTTTACGTAAAGCCTTTCCAGTAAACAATGCGTGAAAGAAGAATCCAAGCAGCACAAATCCAAGCAGTACATACCACCCGGAGAGATCCTTAAAGATATTGACGTGATTGTAAAGAATTTCGAGCTGTTGTTTTGTCTTCCCGGGAATCAGCGACGATCCGTACTGTTGCTGGTAAGATTTTACTTTGGATATTGTTTGAAGGCTCAATTCCTGATTTCCGTTGCGTACAGCGTCAATGAAAAAGGTAAAAGCACTTGCTACAAGCACCGAATCGGGTCCGAAATTAGCCGGAACTTTACTTCCCGGGGCATACCATGTGAGGTCTGCAGGATTCGGGGAGGGAAAAATCCTCAGCATGTCGCCATGATAGACCTGGTAAACCACGTTGAGCCGGTCATCCACTTTAATCACATCGTTATCGAAACCTTGCCGCTCAGCCGGTTTTTTACCATAGGCGATTTGCACGTCATTAGCCAGTTTATAGTTTCCCTGCTGATCGAAGAAATCGCTAAAGGAGGCTTTACCGCCTTTACGACCAAGCTTTGCGAGAATCTGATCATCAGAGATGGCAATCATTTCTACCTGCTGCCATTCCTGTGGATTTACTGCCATCCCAAGTACAACCTGTTCCGGTACCTGTCCTTCGAGCGATTCTGAACGCGAGACTTTCATTACCACCTCGTAAGCAAGGGTGCTGAACGGTTTTATTCGCCCGTCGTGCCCTTGAATCCAAACCTTTGCAAATTCTTTGGAAATAGCCGGAGAAACAGGTTGTGGCGCAACAGCACCTGCCGTTAAGGCGCTTAAAAGAAAAATCACGACCAGTGATGTGCCGGCAGAGGCGCGTTTCATCAAATCGTAGAAATGACTCTTTGGGTTAAAGATCGATAACAGAATTCCAAGGAACAGTAAGAAATAACCGAGATAGGTAATGGTTGTTCCGGCAAGGTCTTTATTGACAGAAAGTATCGTACCTTTTTCATCCTGATCGTAGGAGGACTGATAAAAACGATAACCCCGGTGCTTTAATACATTATTCATAAATATTTTATGATCTTCGTTCAATCCAAGGTCTTTATCTGTAAGTGTAATATGACTTTCGTAAGAGGATGGACTATTTGAACCAGGATACCGCTCAAGCACAAAATCATTCAATTTCAGCGAGAAAGGCAATACAGTCTCTCCTGGACCGATCCACATCTTATAATTCACCCCTTCGAAAGTACCGGAATACTTAGGCGTTTCATCCATTGATGAGGACCAAAGTGTAACCAGTTGCTTTTCCTGGTTGTCGCCCAGTTGAACAATCAGCGCGTTTTCGCCGGTTGGTGTTCCATTACCGGCAATTGCTACCGCTTTTGCAGCCGGTAAAAATCGTTTCACAACGATTGCTGTATTAGCGGTACGGTAGATTACTTTTTCAGAACAGGCGACCGAAGATCCGGCAGGAAATTTAAGCGCGTCCTTTCCTTGCATATCCATTACGCTGATGGTATCGTTTGAAACTAATTTCAGCGAATCACCTGTATTTGTAAAACGGACAGCTGCCTCTGCATTAAAACCGACTGTTGTACCGTTAGGAGTGACAACCTGACCTGATCGCAGTAATTCGGTCTGCATTACACCATTCTGTGCATAAACCAGTTCGAGCATTGGTTCGCCATTGGGATCAGCCTCAACAGTGCGTTGCGCATCGACAAAATAATTGACAGACTTTATTGCAATCTCTTTGCCGCCAATTGTGATTTTATCAGACAACTGATCTCCCGGTCCGGCTGTGAATTTTGCAGATTTTGATATTTGCTGCACAGCACCCTGAAATTCAGCAGCCATATTAAACTTAGTTTCGGCCGAGACAATGATATTCGTACTCTCACCTTCGCGAATATGAACATTTCCTTCGCTTCCAAGATAGCGGGTTACGCCCGCTCCAATAATTACAAGTATAAATGCAAGGTGGAAAACACCCATCGTAAGCTTCTGAGGCTTATACATTTTATAGATGATAAAATTGGCAATCATATTAACCGTGAGTAACAGCATGATCAGTTCGAGCCACCATGAGTTGTACACCATCGAACGAGCCGCATCTACGCCATAGGAATTTTCGACAAAAGTGGCGAAACCCAGGGCAAAAGCAAACAGAAGCAGCAGAAATCCGGCTGTTGATACTGAGAAAAGGAACTTGAAAAAATTCTTCATTCGGATATTTATTTAGATTGCTAAAATAGAATAAAAAACGAAGGCCGGTGTTTGTTCACCGGCCTTTGCAAAAGTATTTTAATCAGGCTATTTTAACAACCCCTTTGCATTTTGAATTAGTTGTGGTATTCCTGAAGGTTCTTTACCCCCGGCAGTCGCATAAAAGGCCTGTCCACCACCTCCGCCGTTGACAGCCTTGGCCAATTCGCGAATGATTGCACCAGCATTCAATCCACGTTCTTTGACAAGATTTTCGGAAATCATCACATGAACATTTGCCTTGCCATCGATCTCGGCAGCTAGCACCAAAAACAGATTTTCGACTTCACCTTTAAGCTGGAAAGCAATATCCTTGATGATAGCAGCATTATCAACCTTTAGCTGTTGTGCCAGAAAGTTGATGCCGTTGACGTGTTCAACCTGAAGCAGCAGTTCTTTCTTCATTTTGCCGGCACTTTCCTTTTCGAAGGCTTCCACCTGTTTGGCAAGCGTGTTATATTTTGCAAATAATTCTTCTACAGCCCCTTTCAGATCAGCCGGATTATTGAAAATAGCAGCAACTTCCTTCAACGATTTTAAATGATTGCTGATATACTCGTCGGCTTTATCGGCGGTGATGGCCTCAATACGGCGTACACCGGCAGATATTGACCCTTCAGAAAGAATAACAAATTGTCCGATTGTTCCTGTCGACTCAACATGGCAACCTCCGCACAACTCCACCGATTCACCAAATTTGATTACACGTACATGATCACCATATTTCTCTCCGAATAAAGCAATGGCACCCATCTTTTCGGCTTCAGCAATTGGTACTTCGCGATGTTCGTCGCGTTTATCGTTGGCACGGATCAACTCATTAACACGTATTTGAATTCGGGTAAGTTCCTCATCGGTAACTTTTTGAAAATGATTGAAGTCAAAGCGAAGGGAATCGGGCGATACCAGCGATCCTTTTTGCTCGATATGAGTTCCAAGGATTTCGCGAAGTGCGTGATCGAGCAAATGCGTTGCTGTATGATTATTCTCTGTTAGCCGGCGGTTCTTTCCATTCACTGCCGCAGTAAAGATTACTTCAGGATTGGCAGGAAGTTCTTTCGACAGGTGAACAGTGAGGTTGTTTTCCTTCACGGTATCGAAGATCTCTGTCTTTTTACCGTTTGATTCAATTATACCTTCATCGCCAACCTGACCACCGGATTCGGCATAAAATGGGGTGGTATTGAAGACTAACTGATAAAATTCCCCTTTCTTACCTTTCACTTTCCGGTAACGGTTAATTTTCACTTTCGTTTCAAGGGTATCGTATCCAACAAATCCGTCACCTCCGGCTTGTTGCAATTCGATCCAGTCACCTGTTTCGAGTTGGGTTGCGCTTCGTGAACGGTTTTTCTGGGCTTCCATCGCCAATTCAAACCCGGCACGGTTAACCGTGAGTTCTTGTTCGCGCAGAATCAGTTCGGTAAGATCGAGTGGAAATCCAAAGGTGTCGTATAGTTCGAAAGCAACATTTCCGTCGACTTCCGTCCCTTTTTTCTTCTTGGTGTCTTCTATAATATTATCAAGCAACTTGATACCCGTTTCGAGTGTACGCAGGAAAGAGTCCTCCTCTTCGCGAATCACATTCACTACCAACTCCTGCTGTTTGATCAGTTCAGGGAATGCTTCACCCATATTTTCAGTCAATACTTTTACCAACTGATGAATAAATGGTTTTCTGAAACCAAGGAAAGTATAACCGTAACGTACAGCACGCCGCAAAATACGACGAATGACGTAACCAGCTTTGTTATTCGAAGGTAGCTGACCATCTGTAATAGCAAATGAGATAGCGCGTAAATGATCGGCAATCACACGCATGGCGATGTCCGATTTTTCGTCGGTTCCATATCTTTTACCAGCCAGGTGAGCAATCTCAGTAATCACATTCTGAAACACGTCGGTATCGTAATTCGATTGTTTTTCCTGAATCACCATGCATAATCGCTCAAATCCCATTCCCGTATCAACATGTTTGGCGGGAAGTTCTTCGAGCTGGCCATTGGCTTTTCGGTTGAACTGAATAAAGACAAGGTTCCATATTTCGATAACCTGTGGATGACCTTCGTTTACAAGGTCACGTCCGGCAATCTTTGCTTTTTCATCCTCATTGCGAATGTCGACATGTATTTCGGAGCAAGGACCGCATGGGCCTGAATCGCCCATTTCCCAGAAATTGTCTTTTTTATTCCCTTTCAGGATGCGATCTTCGGGAAGGTATTTAAACCATAAATCGTGTGCCTCGGTATCCATTGGAACACCATCTTTTTCATCACCTTCAAATATAGTTACATACAACTTATCTACAGGGATTTTATACACATCAACCAGTAATTCCCATGCCCAGTCGATCGCTTCTTTCTTAAAATAGTTGCCAAACGACCAGTTACCTAACATCTCAAACATCGTGTGATGATACGTGTCGTGGCCCACTTCCTCAAGGTCGTTATGTTTTCCGGAAACACGCAGACATTTCTGTGAATCAGCAACACGGGGATGATTTGCGGGTGAATTACCAAGAAAAATATCTTTGAACTGGTTCATTCCGGCATTTGTAAACATCAGGGTTGGGTCATTTTTAACAACCATTGGCGCTGAGGTTACAATTGTATGCTCTTTTGAAGCAAAAAAATCAAGAAATGTTTGACGTATCTGTTTTGAATTCATATTAAATGATGTGTTAAAAAACCTTTAAAATCAATATTCCGAAAGAATTTTTGGAATCAAAAAAGAATTATTTTCATAGATTTGTAATCCTTCATACGAAACTGATTTTCTTAAAACGTTGCAAAATTAGATTATTTCGCTAATTTTGGCCATAGAGAATCAAAATAAAAGAGATATATAGATGGGTAAAACCAATTACAGATTCAATCCCGACACCCTAAGCTTTGATAAAATTGAACGAAACATCAAAACGCTTGTGCGTAAGATGCTCGGTTATGTGTCAACTGGACTAGTCTCAGGAATGATCTTTTTCTTTATTTTCATCCAGTTTTTCGATCCACCCCAAACAAAAAGACTGAAACGGCAAAATGAGCAGTTGCTTTCACAGTATAATCTGATGAATAAGGACTTCGAGAAGGTTACGAAAGTACTTGAAGATATTCAGAATCGTGATGATAATATTTACAGGGTGATTTTTGAAGCAGAACCTATCCCCTCATCGGTGCGGATGGCAGGTTTTGGCGGCTCAAACCGGTATTCGAAACTGGAGGAAATGGATAATTCAGAGTTGATTATCAGCACTACCCGTAAACTTGACATCCTTTCCAAGCAGGTTTTTGTTCAGGCCAAATCGTACGACGAAGTGGCCAAGATGGCTTTGAACAAAGAGAAAATGATTGCAAGCATGCCATCCATCATGCCCGTATCGAACAGGGATCTAAAACAGACCGCCTCAGGTTGGGGAATGCGGATTCATCCGATCTACAAAATCCCACGTTTCCATTACGGAATGGATTTTACGGCTGTTACCGGGACTGATGTTTTTGCCACTGGAATAGGTGTTGTCAAAATGGCATCGCGCGAAACCGGTTATGGAAATGAAGTTGTAATTGATCACGGTTTTGGATACGAGACCCTGTATGCCCATATGAGCAAGATTAATGTCAAGGTTGGACAAAAGGTAAATCGCGGCGATATAATTGGCTTTGTGGGCAGTACCGGAACATCTACCGCTCCTCACCTTCATTATGAAGTAAGCAAGAACGGTGTAAAAGTAAATCCTCAAAACTATTATTTTCAGGATCTTACTCCTTTAGAATACGAAAAGATGATTTCTATCTCATCAAATATGGGACAAAGCTTCGACTAAAAACCAAATACTGTGGCATTCAAGGAACCGAAATCAGAAAAGCATTACTATTCCATCGGCGAAGTCGCCGGGAAGTTTGGACTCGCCCCGTCGACATTACGTTTCTGGGAGAAAGAGTTTGATACGATCAAACCTTTTAAAAATAAAAAGGGAGACCGGTTTTATACGCAGGAAGACATTGACCATCTTTCGCTTATCAATCATCTGGTTAAAGAACGTGGGATGACCTTAAAAGGTGCTAAAACCAAAATCAAGGAGAACAAGACGGAGACAGAAAACACCTTCGAGATTGTTCAAAAATTGCAGATGATCAAAAGTTACCTGCTCGAAATAAAAGACGAGTTATGATCCGGTAATCTTTTCTGAATTCTTTCGAATCATCCTTTCTAATTATATTACAATAACTTAATTTACTATGACTATCAAGGAGATCATCAGTTATCTTGAGTCTGTTGCCCCTCCTGCTTATCAGGAATCGTATGACAATGCCGGGCTCATCATCGGCGATCCGGAAACAACAATCACTTCGGCGCTTATCACGCTTGACGTCACTGAGGCAGTTATAGATGAGGCAATAGAATTTGGGTGCGAACTCATTATTTCACATCACCCTATCCTTTTTAACGGTATCAAACGGCTCAACGGAAATACCTATGTAGAAAGGTGCGTGATTAAGGCAATTAAAAGCGACATTGCAATTTATGCGGCACACACCAACCTCGACAGCGTCATGGGTGGTGTAAATTCAAAAATCTGCGAGAAAATTGGATTAACAAATACACGTATCCTTTCACCGGCAAAAGATCAGCTCCTTAAGCTGGTCACTTTTATTCCGGAAGATCATCTTGACAAAGTTCGTGAAGCGGTTTTTGCTGTAGGAGCCGGCGAGATTGGAAAATACGATAAATGTAGTTTCAGCACCGAAGGATCAGGAACCTTCAGAGGTGGTGACGGGGCCAATCCGTATGTGGGCGAGAAAGGGGAATTTCATTTCGAAAAAGAAGCGCGCTTCGAAACTATTCTTCTAAAACATTCCAAAAGTCCGGTAGTCAACGCTTTGTTAAAGGCGCATCCTTACGAAGAGGTCGCCTATGATCTTTATCCCCTCGAAAATACTTTACCTGAAGTTGGTGCAGGAATGATTGGCGAACTCCCCGGAGCCGAAAACGAAGTTGATTTTCTGTCACGGTTACTCGACATTTTCGGATGTAAAACAATCAGGCACACCTATTTATTGGGAAAACCGGTGAAGAAAGTGGCCGTTTGTGGTGGGTCAGGTAGTTTTCTTTTACCTGCTGCGATTGCCGCCGGTGCCGACATCTTTGTAACAGCCGACATGAAGTACCACGATTTTTTTGAAGCGGAAGAGAAAATCATTGTAGCCGATATTGGACACTACGAAAGTGAGCAGTTCACGAAGGAGCTTTTTTATGAAATACTTATAAAAAAATTCCCTAACTTTGCACTCCGTTTATCGGAAGTTAAATCGAACCCTGTATTGTATCTTTGTCAGAGGTAACAAAATTGTAAATTTCAGTATATGCCAGCAAATAATATCAAATCGACCGAAGGAAAAGAGGTTTCTGTTCAGGAGAAACTAAAGATGCTCTATGAGCTTCAAACTGTTGCATCAGAGATAGATAAGATCAACACTTTACGCGGCGAACTCCCATTGGAAGTTCAGGATCTCGAAGACGAGATTGTCGGACTTAAGACCCGTCTTACCAATTACAGTGACGAAATCAAAACACTGAACCTCGCCATCAGTAATAAGAAGACTGAGATTAAAGAATCGAAGATTAAAATCGAAAAATATAAAGAACAGCAAGAAAACGTTCGGAATAACCGCGAATTCGATTCTCTTTCGAAAGAAATCGAGTTTCAGACACTTGAAATCGAGCTTTCTGAAAAAAAAATCCGTGAGTTTACGATCGAAATCAAATCTAAAACAGAATCTTCCGATTCTTCAGAAAAACTTCTGAAAGAACGCGAAGAAGATTTGATCAGAAAGAAAAAAGAGTTGCAGGAAATCACGGCCGAAACGGCTGTTGAGGAAGATAAATTAAGAAGCAAAGTAACCAAAATTGAAAGTCTAATCGAAGATCGTCTTGTAATGGCATTCAACCGTATTCGCAAAAATGCACGTAACGGGCTTTCTGTAGTGACGGTACAGCGTGATGCATGTGGTGGTTGTTTCAATAAAATTCCGCCGCAACGTCAATTGGATATCGCATCAAGGAAGAAGATTATTGTCTGCGAGTATTGCGGTAGAATTTTGGTTGATAAAGATATTGCTACTCCACTCGAAGAGTTAGAAAATCCGGTTTTATAATTAGGTAAAGCCATCCATAATATTTAAACCCGCTGAATTTCAGTGGGTTTTATTTTTGAAAACAAGTTGAATGAAGAAGAAACTCAATTTCCTTTCTCATCTACAATTGATGGATTCGTAATTTATCCTATTTTCGAACTGTCAAATTGTTTGATATTCAATTTGTCTTTTGGTAAAATCGTTTTTGGTAAAACCAAATCCCCGTTCAGATCGCGTCGAACAAGAATCACTTTGCAATTCTCGAGTTCGCAGTATCCCAGATCATAGCAAAAGAAGTAGACCCGATTGTTTCGCGCAGTGTATGAGCAGGTAAAATAATCGAAGCGATAACCTTTTTTTTGCAAATCGTTCAGGAGAACAGTTGTTTTCCCTTCAGGATTGAGTGCGGTTAAGATAGAATAGTTCTTCTTAAGAATTCGGTTGATTATTCTTATTACTTTGTTCGAATCAATGAGTTGTCGGTTATTGAAGGCACTTCGACATTGATCATTACAAAATTTTTGGTCGGCCCGACCTCTCAGTGGTTCATTACATTCAAGACATTTACGATCGCTCATAACATATCATTCAGGAGGTTATACATAGTCTATGCCCAAAATCGCCAGATTAGAATATCGCTTTTGGTTTTAGTCTACTAATATACAAAAATATATCCGATTAAAACCGATTTTAAACGATTATTTTCGAAAGTATTCGTAAGCATCCGGTTATCATACGATTGAGATAACAGTGTTGAATTAGCTTTGAGTTATAAAATTTTTGTTTAATAATTTAAACGTTATAACCATGAATGCATTAAAAAACAGTGTCAGGCTTATCGGCCATTTGGGCGACAACCCAAAAATGAGAAAGTTGGACAGCGAAAAAACCGTAGCTAGTTTTTCTGTTGCAACGAATGAAGACTATCGCGACCACGATGGTAACAAAAAGTCAGAAACAACATGGCACAAATTGGTGGCATGGGGAAAGCAGGCTGAAGTTGCAGAAAAATACCTGAAGAAAGGATCTGAAGTTGCAATTGAGGGAAAATTGACCAACCGATCATATGAAGATAAAAATGGGGAGACCCACTTTGTCTCCGAAATTGTTGTAAATTCAATTCTGGTTCTCGATAAAAAGTCAGAGAATTAATCTCTGATTCATTTTTTACAGGGACAAAAGAGAAAGCCTTCATCTGAAAATGGTGAAGGCTTTCTCTTTTAATCGTTTGTTAAACAATAGTTTCAGCATATTGTCAAAGTCTAATTCTTAAACCTTATCGTAAATGTCAATCTATTGTTGTGGAGATATAATATAAACGTGGTAAAAAAAATCTGAGATTACTCCGTTTGTTTCATCGAAAACGCAATACGTTTCCGGGGAATATCAACCTCAAGCACCTTCACTTTAACATGCTGATGAAGCTTCACAACTTCTGCCGGATCGCTTACAAAACGGTTGGCTAATTCGCTGATATGCACCAATCCATCCTGCTTTACTCCAACGTCGACAAAAACTCCGAACCGTGTGATGTTCGTAATAATTCCAGGGAGTACCATACCAACCTGCAAATCTTTCATTGAATGGACCCCATCTGAGAATTCAAACACTTTGATCCCCGATCTTGGGTCAAGTCCCGGTTTCGCAAGTTCGGCAAGAATATCATTTAGGGTAGGAAGCCCCACCTCTTCACTCAGGTATTTCTCCACAACAATTTCAGACCTTAGAATCTCCAGCCCAATCAATTCGCCAACTTTACACTTCCGGTCGGCAGCTATCTTGCTCACCAGCGGATAGCGCTCGGGATGTACTGCCGAATTATCAAGCGGATTAACTCCGCCCGGAATCCTGAGAAATCCTGCACACTGCTCATATGCTTTTGGACCCATCCGTGCAACCTTCTTCAGTTCGGTGCGTGATGTAAACGGTCCATTCTCTTTGCGGTAGTCGACAATATTCTGGGCAAGTAAAGGTCCCAAACCCGACACAAAGTTGAGCAGGTGACTGCTTGCTGTATTGACATTCACCCCTACCAGGTTCACGCACGATTCAACAACCGTATCAAGCCCTTTCTGCAACAGTTTCTGATCAACATCGTGCTGGTATTGTCCTACTCCGATCGATTTGGCCTCGATTTTTACAAGTTCTGCCAGTGGATCCATCAGGCGGCGACCGATTGAGACGGCCCCACGCACAGTGACATCAAACTGAGGAAATTCATCGCGTGCTACTTTCGATGCTGAATAAATTGATGCACCATCTTCACTTACCACAAATACCTGCAATGGGCGATCAAAAGTGATCTTTTTGATAAAAGCTTCTGTCTCGCGACTGGCTGTGCCGTCTCCAATTGCAATTGCTTCAATTTTATAAGTACTCACAAGCGCCGAAACCTTACGGATCGACTGGCTCAGCTCCGACTGCGGCTGATGTGGGTATATCGTTTCGTTATGAACCAGGTTTCCCTGGGCATCGAGACAAACTAATTTGCATCCGGACCGGAAACCGGGATCGAGTGCCAAAACCCGTTTTTGTCCAAGCGGCGCTGCCAGAAGTAGCTGCCGCAGGTTTTCAACAAACACACGAATCGCCTCGGCATCGGCTTGCGACTTTGAAGTACCAAAAACTTCGGTTTCGATGGCCGGAGCCAACAATCTTTTATAGCTGTCTTTTACGGCCAGCGACATTTGTGTGCCGCTGTCGTTCCGGCTTTTCACAAAATAGTGTTCCAAAGCAGCAATCGTCTTGTCTTCATCAGGAGCAACACCCAATTTCAGAAAACCTTCCTTCTCTCCCCTCCGCATTGCCAATAACCGGTGCGAAGGACATCGCTTAATCGGTTCGCTCGAATCGAAGTAGTCGCGGAATTTTATCCCCTCTTCCTCTTTCCCTTTCGCAACATGCGAGGATATCACTGCTTCACGTAGAAATTGGTTTCGCACAATCGTACGTGCATTCTGATTTTCATTGATCCACTCAGCAATGATATCACGGGCCCCTGCAAGTGCTTCGCTTACATCGGGAACAGCATCGTTCAAAAACTGAAGTGCACGGTTTTCAGGGTTCGCCTCAAACTGTTTAAAGATCAATTTGGCCAGGGGCTCGAGCCCTTTCTCCCGGGCCACCGTTGCACGTGTGCGACGTTTTGGTTTAAAAGGAAGGTAGATATCCTCGAGTTCATTCAGATCGTAACATTGCTCAATCTTCGTCTGTAGTTCAGGGGTAAGTAACTCCTGTTCCGTGATTGTCTTAAGAATGGTTATCTTTCGCTTGTCGAGCTCTTCAAGTTGTTCAATGACCTCTTTGATATTCCCGATAGCTACCTCATCGAGACTGCCGGTCATTTCTTTCCGGTAACGGGATATAAAAGGAACTGTGGCTCCTTCGTTGAGCAATGTTATCGTATTTGCTATTTGCCTGATGCTGATGCCAAGCCGTTCGGCAATCAGCTGATGATTTTTTTGAACTGTCATAGACGCAAATTTAGTAAGAATTCAGTTTTTTTGTAATAAATATCACCTTTGTGTTACTTTATTAGAAACCGTTTACAGATGAACCGAGCATGGTAGAAAAACACAAAAGGGAAAATCAATCTAATCTACTTTCGGAATAAATCGGACAGGGAAGATAATTTTCAGGAAATCATCTATCAGCTTTGGAAGTCTTTCCCAAATGTTCCAATTAAAAAATCTTGAATTTCTGAAGAAGTCACAAAGTCGACTTTGTAATATGAACTAATAATTGTATGTTTGATTGAACTAATTATCAGTTGTATGGATCAGCGTATTAAAAATATCATCGTAGCATTGGCAATCGTACTCTTCGGATTTCTTGTGTACTATTTCAGCTACATCGTCACCTATATTCTTATTGCTGCGGTTCTTGCATTAATTGGACGACCACTTGTAAGCAAGTATCATAAGATCAGGTACCGAAGGTTTCATATTGGCAAAACGGCTGCGGCATTCCTTACTCTGCTTACACTTTGGCTTGGACTGATCACTTTCTTTGGAATTTTAATACCTCTCGTGGTAACTGAAGTTAACCAGCTATCAACAATTAATGTATCTGAGGTGATCAAATATCTTGACAATGCACTGAATCAGTTACAGATCAATTTTCCTCAGTTTACGCCAAATATACCAGGAGATGTAAGTCTCGAAACATATCTCGAAGCACAGCTTAGGGGGTTTCTCAACGTAGACGAAGTAAGCCGTCTGTTTGGGTCGGTAGCCTCTATACTGGGAAATATCTTTCTGATGATCTTCTCTGTTTCCTTTATCCTGTTCTTTTTCCTTAAAGAGGAGGGTCTTTTCGGAAACTGGATCCTTGTATTGTCTCCTGTAAAGTATGAATCACGCGTTACGAGAGCCATGGATAATATTGGTATATTGCTGAAGAGATATATGATAGGGATGTTGCTCCAAATTCTGGGAGTCATGACATTATCGATAATCGGGTTTACAATCGCAGGGATGGGATTTAGCCATGCTGTTGTAGTCGGCGTTTTTGCGGGAATACTGAATGTGATCCCCTATATCGGGCCGTGGATTGGTGCATTATTCGGACTTGTTGTTGCAGTAGCGAATAATCTGAATTCCAGCTTCACAGAGGTCACGCTTCCATTGTTGTTTTGGGTTGTTATTGTCGTTATGGTTGTTCAGTTTATCGATAATATGATCTTCCAGACGGTGATTTACTCCAACAGTGTGAAGGCTCATCCGCTGGAGATCTTTCTCGTTATTCTGATGGCCGGAGGTGTTGGTGGAATTCCGGGAATGATATTGGCAATCCCTGTTTACACGGTAATCAGGGTAATTGCCGGTGAATTTCTTTCGGAGTTTAAGATAGTTCAGCAACTTAGTCCTCATGAAGAGTAAACCGATTCTTTTTAGGATAGAAACGCATTAATCACTAAGAACAGAAAAATGACCATTGCATAAGTATTGATTAAAATAAAGGCTTTGCGGATCGTTTTTGAACTTCTGTCCCTGAAAAGGTACCGGTGAAATAAGGATACAAACAGGAAGTTAATCCCTATTAAAAAGCCCAACAGCAACGGTTTGAAACTAAATCCGAAGAATGGGAAAAGCATTAGGAACAAGGAGGTGATCACTCCCCAATAGAAAACCACCAGTTTAATCTGATGCTCGTTCAGCATTTTGGAGATGGAGGAGAATCCGGCGGACTCGTACTCTTTTCCGTATTTAATCATCAATAACCAGAAATGAGGGATTTGCCAGAGAAAAACGAAGATAGATACAAATTGTGCGTTGGGGTGAAAGATATAAAACCCGGCCGATGTCCAGCCAATCAAAGGTGGGACTGCTCCAACGAGCGCACCCGGAATGATCGCGAGCCAGCTTCGGCTCTTTAATGGCGTATATATCAGGTTGTAGAATACAATATTTGAAAGACCAAGGGCCATTGGAATCCAGCCATTCAGACTTAGCATCACCGTTCCGCCTGCAATCAATAGAATAGAAATCAGTGAAGCGACAGGCCGTGATATTTCTCCGGCGGGTATTGGCCGCTTTGCGGTTCTTTTCATTAACGCATCGCGCCGGCACTCCTGCACCTGGTTTAAAACCGAGGTTCCTGCTGCCAGAAAAAAGACACCGCCAAACATCAGCATCAGGGACCATGTTGGTGAACTCCCGGTTAAAAAATATCCGGTCATGGCCGATATTGACACCATCAGCGAGAGCCTGATCCTGGTCAAACGGATAATAACAGACATATATTGGTTCAATTTATTTTTGCTCACTTGCTTTTCTAAAATAATCAACAATTTTATCAAGGTCTTCACCTTTAATTACATCCTTGTATGACTGCATTAATCCTTTATTGTAACCCTTGACGACTTCTGCATTAGGCTCCAAGATCGATTTTTTAATATAATCATCAAATGCATCAACCGTTTTTTCGCCCTGATCGGTAATGACAACCCTTTTGGAACCGTATAGGCCCTTAAAAGATGGACCAATAACTTTCGAGCCATCAAGTGAATGGCAGGTAATACATGCATTTGCTCTCAGAAGTGTAAGTCCGGGATGATCAGGAATATTGCCAGTTGCTTTTAAATCAGCAAACCATTTTACATAGTCCAGACTGTCGACAACGATCGCCTTCGCGACCATACCAGAATGCGCCAAACCACAGTATTCTGTGCAATAAATATCAAATTCCCCTTTTAGTATGGGCCTGAACCAAAGATAATTGTCATATCCTGCAATCACATCTTCCTTTACCCTGAATGCAGGGATAAATAGACCATGATTCACATCTTCCGAGAAAAGATTTAATTTTATATTCCTGTTGTAAGGTATCACCAGATCTTTTGAAAATTTTCCGTCCCCGTAATCGAAGCTCCAAGCCCACATACGGCCAATCGCTTTAATCTGCATTGCATCCGCTGGAACATCACGCATGGGCGAAAATCCTTTCCATCCGTAATAAAACATCACCAATACAATAATAAGCGGAATTATTGTCCAAACAATTTCAAGTTTTGTGTTTCCGGTAAATTGCCGGGGATTTTTCTCTCTTTTACGTGAGAAACGGATAAGTGTATAGATGATCAAAACAACTATCGCGAACGTAAGAATAAAAGAGATTGACAAGATAATAATAAATGCCTTGTCAACCCCTGCGGCTAAATTGGATGCTCCGGAGAATGCTGTTTCCATATCTTAGGAAATTATCTGAAATAATAATCAATGAATGTGATCACGACAACTATCGCGAACAAAAGAAATACGCCTCCTACCATCAGTCTCAATAAAAGGTCTTCGAATTTGAGGTGCATAAAATATGTCAGCACAATTGCCACTTTGACTGATGCAATTATCAGGGCAACCGCCACGGTGAAAGCTCCCAAATGAAATTTCACCGCAAGCACAGAAATAGTTGTCAGAATCAGCAGTATAAGCAACACTGTCAGGTTCAGCGAATAGCTGGAGGTATGATCTTCGTGGTTCTTCATTCGAATAAATCTTTGAATTAAGTAATCAAGTACAGTAATGGGAAAAGGAAAATCCAGATTAAATCAACAAGATGCCAGTATAGTGCTCCGTTTTCCTGCAATAAATAGTGTTGCTGATTTATCTTCCCTGTATTCAATCTAACCATAACAATGGTTAAGAGTACACCTCCGATGATAACATGCAAGGCATGTAAACCGGTCATCATATAATAAAGACCAAAAAACATGATTTCGCCGTGAGGAAGACTTTTCATTACATCAGATCCCGGATAGAGGTGCAGGGAAAACTTATGTCCCCATTCAAAATATTTATTCGTCATAAATACTCCTGCAAGAATCAGTGTGATAAATATAAAGCCAATAGCAATATTTGGACGATTTTTCTGAATGGCGGTTAATGACATTGCCACTGTCATGCTGCTCACGAGTAACACGACGGTATTGGTTGCTCCAATGAATGCATTGAGTTCGAGTGCGGCGTGGTGAAAATCTGCGGAGTATTTCGAGCGCATCACCGCATAAACGATAAAGAGTCCTCCAAACAGGAAAAGTTCAGTAAATAGGAATAACCACATACCCATTTTCCCTGTATCGCTATCGATGTATTCACTGTGTTCGGTTGTCGACATAAATCTTTGGTTTTATTTGGATTTGGTATATGGATGATCGAAAACATACGGGTCACGTGTGATCACAGGTACTTCATCAAAATTCTCGTGCGGAGGAGGTGAAGGAATCTGCCACTCAAGTGTAACGCCATGCCATGGATTTGCCGGGGCAATTGCCCCCCGCCGTCGGTGATATACAAGGTTTGAAATCATTCCGATCAGTCCAATGATCAGGATAAATGCGCCAATCGATGAGATCATCTGTCCGGTTTGAAATTTGGGATCATAATCGAAATATCTACGTGGCATACCCTGAATTCCCATTACAAACATTGGGAAGTAGAGTACGTTAAACCCGGTAAAGACGAATGCCCAGGCGATATTGGCCCATTTTATGCTGTACATTCTGCCATACATCTTAGGATACCAATAATGAATACCGGCAAAAAATCCAAATCCCATCCCTCCGAAAACGATATAATGAAAATGGGCAACCACAAAATCGGTGTTGTGTGTCTGAATGTTTGTTGCTAACGAACCCAGTAATAAACCTGTAAATCCCCCTATTGTAAAGAGAAAGATAAATGATATAGCATACAAAAGCGGAGGTTTAAGGTCAATAGAGCCACCATACATTGTTGAAAGCCAGTTGAATACTTTTATTGCACTTGGTATAGCTACAAGAAAGGTCAGAAATGAGAAAAACCATCGTGCCTGAAAACTCATACCCGATGTGAACATGTGATGACCCCAAACAAAGTAACCTACGAGGGCAATGGCCAGACTTGAAATGACAATTGGTACATAACCAAATACAGGTTTTTGACTAAAGGTCGGAAATATTTCGGTAACAACGCCCATTGCAGGTAAAATCATCACATATACAGCCGGGTGGGAATATATCCAGAACAGATGCTGATACAGAACAGGATCGCCTCCCAGTGCAGGGTCAAAAAACCCTATTTGTAACGTCCGCTCGGCAATCACCATCAGTAAAGTAATCCCGATAATTGGAGTAGCCAGTAGCTGAATCCATGCAGTTGCATAAAGTGACCACGGGAAAAGCGGCATCCTGAAAAAGCCCATACCAGGTGCCCGCATTCGATGAATCGTTACAATGAAGTTTAAGCCGGTTAAAATTGAGGCAAACCCCAAAACAAAAGCGGCAGTAAGCGCAATAACGATATTCGAATTTACCTCAGCGCTATAAGGAACATAGAAAGTCCAGCCCGCATCGGGTACATGACCTTTGGCAAACTGCGAATAAAGTCCAAGACATGCACCTGTAATATAAATATACCACGAAAAGAGGTTGAGTTTTGGAAAAGCAACATCCTTGGCCCCAATCATGATGGGAAGAAAAAAGTTCCCGAATACAGCCGCCAGTCCCGGTATCACTACAATAAAAATCATAATGATTCCATGAATCGTAAAAATGCCATTGTAGGTCTGAGCGGTCATGATCGTTTGGCCAGGTGCGATTTTCTCAATCTTCATCAGAAGACCTAAAACCGCAGCTGCGCAAAAGAAGACTGTGATGGAATACATATAAAGCAACCCGATCCGTTTATGATCGGTTGAAGTTAACCACGACCAGAGACCTGTTTTGTGATTCAGGTAATTCAACGGAACGGTTGGTGAAGAATTATAGTTCATTCCTTTATAACTTTAAGTGATTTTCTCTTTGCAGAAATTAGTAACCAGGCAGTAAAAAACAGCCCGATAATGAGTATAAATGTGCCAATTAACCTCGTAAATTGTAATGTATAAGCCTTGCTTTTAGTATCATAGGCAAAACAATAATCAAGAAGTTTATTACTTGTAGGTCTTACAAGACCTTTTTGAGACTCAACAACCGCCATTTTCAAATCAAAGGGAAGAAAAGTAATCCCATACAGGTAGCGGGTTATTTTCCCTTGCGGACTGATCATGATAATCGTAGATGGATGGGCAAAATCTAGACCAGTCGGTTTATACCTGAAACCAGCGGCTTCGGTAATCTTCTGAATGTTTGCCAATTCCCCGGTCAGGTAAAACCAGCTTGCCCGGTCCTTTTCCTGAATTTTCTGAACGAAATTCAGCTTTTTCTGCCGGGCTTTTTCGGGAGTATCTTTCGTGTTAAAACTAATTGTGATAATGTCGAAATCTTTCCCGAGTGACATATCCATTTTACTCACCACATCGGCAATTCCATCGAGCAACGGGCTGCATAAACCCGGACAGTCAAAATAAACGAACGACAGAATTGTAGGTTTATTAATCATGCTGCCAAGGGTCACCGTATCGTTTTTCTCATTATAAAATTTCAGATCGAGAGGGATTGTATCGCCAAGCTTTTCAACGATACCAATTTCAACCTCAGGACTAATGGGCAATTGAGCATATGTATTGAGCATCAATACAAACAATACTAAAAGCATCAAAAATCTTTTCATCACTAAAAATATATTACTTAATATTATGACTTCTCATTTTCAATCACCATTCCGGCAATCATCAGTGAACCACCCAATAAGGAGGTGTCTTTCAATAATTCGATCAAAGCAAATTGCCATTTTTCAGGATCAAACAACCCAGGAATATGAATGGTCAGAATAAAAATCAGCAGTAAAACCGACAGTAGAATTGTAGAAACCTTTATATATTTATTAAAAATAATACTAAGACTGGCAAGGATCAGAAATATCCCGGTCAAAATAATTGTATAAGGACCAAGCGGGATAAATGACGAAACAGTTCCAATGTAAAAATCGAGAAAGAATAAGTGGTTCAATCCGAAAATTGCAAAAGGAATCGCAAAAAGTATTCGTCCGATCATTGACACATTTTTCATATTATTCAGATTCAAGTTTGTTAATAAATATTTGTTGTTTTAATTCAAAGGTTCGTCTTCTTTCCTTGACCCTGCTATGTAAATTGCCCTGATCTGCATGAGTACATAAAATATGAATCCCCATACTGCCAATACCGTAAATGTATAGGCGAGTAACAACCAGATTGGTGTCTTTTGTACAACATTCCACATGGCGCGTTGTTCATTCAGTGGCGGTCGATAAGTGGGAACGCCTATCGCAAGTGTCGTATCGGCTTTTGCCTCTCCGAATGCAGCTTCATCCGACAATTTGGCCACAAGTTGCACAAACCCTGCTGAATCGCCTGGAAGATCTTTGGGGAAATTAAACAGCGCTTTTCCTTGTGCATCGGTATTGCGTGCCTCATCAATCAGCAGGTTTCCAAAATATCTTTTTGCGAACAGTTTTGCTTCAGCTCCGGCAACAGGTTGTACCTTGCTCTCTTTCATCCCCGAAATAAGCATTTGAACCTGGTTCTTATCTTTGATCCAGGAAACCAGAATTTTAACATTAGAGGCAGATGTCCCCGCAATGCCGGTTTTTGTATCAATTACCTGAACGTATTTTTCGTTGTAACTCCTAATATAAGAAATCACACGCCAAAGATCACCGGAGGATATGGTGTTCTTAAACGAAGGCATTGTACCTTTTCCTTGTATGAGTTTGAAATGAATTGAACCATCCGTATTGGTTTGCATTTTTACGGATGCGATATCGGGAGGGACAGGAACCAGGTTAATCACATTGTTCTTCCCCGGATCACCATGGCACGACTTGCAATTGGTATTGTACAGATCTGCTCCCACCTTGCGTGTGGAATCATTAAAAGCGAAAGGGCTGAGCTTTACTGCTTCTTCGGCAGGAGCTACCCATTCCTGAGCAGACAGACGTAGTGTGATCAACACGATCAATGCAAGAAATAAATATTTTTTAATCATATCCTTTTGGTTATATCTTATTCTTGGGATTTATGAACTTTTTCACACTGCTCTTCGGCCATTTCCCAAATTGGAATCACGGGAAATAACTTTACAAGAAGGGTGATAATGATTATTGCAAGGAGGATTGCTCCAACGGTTATAGCCGATTCAATCACAGTCGGATGATAAACCATCCAGGCATCAGGAACAAACTGCTTTGGTAAATACGGATTTTCCTGTGTAGGTACAACAATAATTAATCTTTTAAACCATGCGGCTACCAACACGACTATTGAAATGATCATAATTGGAAATGGCTTCCTGAAAAAACTGAAAAGCAACAGGATTATTGGGAGAACAAGCCCCAATATCTGAACACTCCAAAACATTGTGGCATATTCGCCAACAAAAAGATCATGAAGATGAATGGCATCAGCGGTTTTCATTTTATAGGCAGGCACCAGAAACTCGTTGATATTAAAATAGAGATAAACAAGGGAAACCAAAACCAGGAGTTTACCCATCTTATCGAAATGATCCAGTGTGAGGTACTTGTCAAGTTTATAATTCGTTCGTACAAAATACATCATAATCACAACTGCAGCAGAGCCAGCTACAAAAGCACCAGTAAGAAAGTAAGGACCAAAAATCGTGCTGTCCCAGCCTGGTCGAGGAGTCACTGCTAACAGCCACGATGTTACAGTATGTATGGCAAATGCTGTAGGAATAATAATAATTAATAAAATCCGGACTGATTTGAGAAGTATTTTATACTGTTGAGGAGTATGATTCCAATTTACCGAGAGGATTTCATAAGTTGACTGAAGCCATTTAGGGGTATGCCCTATCCTGCCTTTGCTGATTGCCAGATCCGGAATAAGTGGTAGGAAATACAATAAAGTACTTAGAACTAAATAAGTCGTAACAACCGTTACATCCCAAAGGATGGGCGACTGAATACGACCATACATAAATACATATGGCAAACGCTCGGGACGTCCCATATCTGAAACGATCACGAGACCGGCAATGGCGGCAAAAGCAACCGCAATGATTTCAGCAATCCGGGCAATTGGTTTAACCCATTTATAGCCCATCAATCCTAGAACCGAACTGATGAGCATCCCGACCAGACTGGTTGCCACAAAGAAAATAAAATTGGCAATGTACATTCCCCAACTCACATAATCGCGCAAGCCTGTCACTATCAAACCTTTATCCCACTGAATGTAATAAGCATAGATACATGCGGAAAGCGAGATGATTAGAAATCCCATCCAGACCAAAAATCCTTTCGAAATTCCAATCGGTCTTAAAATATCAGTTGCAATTGAATCGAGTCTTTTATCGAACAAAAAGTCTGTATTCACTTCTGACGCCATAGTTTTGGTTATTATTTTGAAAAATAAATACGTTATTTATCTGTTTATTATAAATTTAAGACGAAAACATGACCAATTTCAGCGGCACTATCGTGTGTCTCTATCATTAGGTAGTCTCTTTATTTTGATCCCTGTCATCTTTAAACTCAAACAATCTGTTTTTTGGCGGCAGATAGTAAACCCTGGGTTTTGTTCCCAACTCAGGCATTAAATGATAACCACCGTTTACACGGAGCAGTTCACTGAGCCGGTAGGTTTCTTTGGTTGTCCCATTTGTTACGGCATCCTGGTTTTGATCACCAAAATAATATACCCCATTGGGGCAAGCAGAGACACAGTAAGGCAATTTACCTTCGCGAAGCCGGTCTGCGCTAAACAGACATTTGGTGACGGTCCCCTTCTTTTGAGGTACATTTAGCTCTACATTGTAGGGCTTCCCTTTATCAGCCACTGCCAATTTCGGTTCTTCCCAGTGAAACAGACGAGCCGAATACGGACAAGCGGCAATACAAAACCGGCAACCAATACACCGTTCATTATCAATTAAAACAATCCCATCCTGCCGTTTAAAAGTTGCGTTCACCGGACAAACTGACACACAAGGTGGATTATCGCAATGCTGACAGGGCTTAGGCATATAATAGGGTGCCGTTTCAGGCGACTCCTGCATTACCAGCGTATTGATATGGTATTCATAAGGACGCAAATGATGTGCACCCTGGCAGGCCGTAATACACTTCCGGGCATTGCGGCATTTCGAAAGATCGATGACCATTACAAACCGGTGTCCTTTTAATCCTTCACGTCCCAGCCTTTGCAATTCTGTCAGATCCAGCTTGACATCCTTGATCTGATCACGAGGAACCTCCACCAGTCGATTGTCGGCAGTAAGTACCTTTACAAAATCGTGATTAGGTTTCGACACCTCGTATTCGTGTCCCGAATAGATCGCTGCACCACCCGCCGCAGCGACAGCTCCAATCAATCCGAAATTTTTGAAAAATTTACGCCTCGAATTTGTTTTTTCATCAGCGTTATTCGTGCTATCGTGGTTAATATTAGTGCTATTACTCATAAATAATATTTGACCTTTAAGTTTAAAACTTGGAGCGAAGGCTATCAAGCGGAATTGATTTTATACTTGCAACTACATAGCCCGAAGTCGCAATCTTCTCTTTCATTTGAATTGTATCCACAATTTCCGGTAAAAATTCAACAAAGGCTTTACCGTTCTTAAAATTAGCTTTAACCTGTTTTACACCTTTAAGACTGCTAATGCCTGACTGAATGGTCTGTTCGCAACCAGTACACGTCATCCCCTGAATTGCCAATTCAACAGCAATTGTTTTTGCGTTTCCCGAAACAGCTGATACTAATTCAGATGAATTTTTTTTAGTGGTGGCATTGTTACAACTGAATGCGAAAAACAGGCAAACGATAATAAGAATTTTCATTTGAAAATATATTTAATAATTAATTATATGCAAATTTGCTGCAATTTGATTAAGATCAGAAAATTAAACAATTATATACGAAATGTTGAGTTGAAAACCGTGTCATTAGTTCGGTCAAAACTACAATATTATTGAACAAATTGCAATAAGAAATGTTCATTGCGTAAACGAAGGTTAATCGTATTTTTGGATGAAAAAGATATTTCAATTCTATATCGACGGCTTTAGAGGGATGACTTTAGGTCGTACCTTGTGGGCAATTATCCTGATCAAACTGTTCATTCTCTTTTTTGTACTGAAGCTTTTCTTCTTTCCTAATTTGTTAAAAAAGAACTTTAGTAACGACAAGGATCGTGGCGATCATGTCATTGAAAATTTTATAAAATCTAAATAATCTGTTATGAACGAAATTGTTGATCTGTCTCTGATCGATTGGTCGAGGGGACAGTTTGCACTTACAGCATTGTACCATTGGCTATTTGTGCCCCTTACCCTTGGGATTACATTCATTCTGGCCATCATGGAGACCATTTATTACAAAACGGGTGATCCGGAATGGAAGAAAATCACCAGATTCTGGATGAAGGTATTCGGGATTAACTTTGCCATCGGAGTAGCAACCGGAATTATTCTTGAATTTCAATTTGGCACAAACTGGTCGTACTATTCATGGTTTGTAGGCGATATTTTTGGGGCACCTCTTGCGATCGAAGGGATTATGGCATTTTTTATGGAATCGACCTTTATTGCTGTCATGTTTTTCGGATGGGATAAGGTAAGTAAACGGTTTCACCTTGTTTCGACCTGGCTAACAGCAATTGGCGCAAATTTGTCGGCATTATGGATTCTGGTCGCGAATGCATGGATGCAAAATCCTGTTGGAATGCAGTTTAATCCAGATACTGCCCGAAATGAGATGGTCAATTTTTGGGATGTATTTCTTTCACCAATGGCCATCAATAAATTTCTCCATACCATCTCGTCTGGTTTTGTTCTTGCAGGCGTTTTTATAATTGGGGTTTCAGCCTGGTTTCTGCTAAAGAAAAGAGAAGTGCCTTTTGCCAAAAAGAGTATTCTTGTTGCGGCAATATTTGGGTTTTTAAGTTCCCTGTTTTTGGTCACAACAGGCGACGGTTCTGCCAGACTGGTTGCTGAAAAACAACCAATGAAACTGGCTGCCATGGAAGGACTTTACACGGGAAAGAACGGAGTCGGACTTGTAGCATTCGGAATTTTCTCTCCGACAAAGACCGATCCGGTGAATGAAAAACTTCACGATTTTATATTCAAAATCGAAATTCCAAATGCCTTATCTTACATGATTCACCGCGATGCCAATGCATTTGTTCCAGGCGTGAAAGACTTACTCAACGGAAACGAAGCAGTGGGTATTATCTCTGCAAGTGACAAAATTTCACGAGGTAAAATGGCTATCGAAACGCTCCGAAACTATAAAAACGCACTTACGGAAGGGCGGAAAGATGAAGCATTGCAGTTGAAAGAGAAATTTATGTCGAAGGATTTTCAGGATAATTATTTCAAATATTTCGGTTATGGCTTTTTAAAAAATTCCAACGATATAATTCCGAGCATCCCACTGGTGTTTTATAGTTTTCATATCATGGTGATTTTGGGCAGTTGGTTTTTGCTTTTTTTCATGTTATCCATGTATTTAATTGTAAACGATGATATTACAAAACGACGACTGTTTCTGAAGATTGCTATTTTCACAATTCCACTGGCCTACATCGCACAAATGGCCGGCTGGACAGTTGCTGAGGTCGGACGCCAACCCTGGGTTGTTCAGGATCTGTTGCCGACCATGGCTGCCGTTTCAAATATCGACGCTGGTGCCGTAATCGTCACATTTTGGCTTTTTGCATTGATTTTCACACTATTGCTTATTGCCGAGATTAAAATAATGACTACCCAAATTAAAATTGGACCTAAAGAAGGAGGACATTGATCATGTTTGAACAATTAAGCCATTTAACCCTCCAGCATTACTGGTGGGCCATTATATCACTTCTTGCTGCGTTGCTGGTTTTTCTGCTGTTCGTACAGGGTGGACAGTCGCTGATTTACGAAATAGGGAAAAGCAAAAATGAACGGACAATGATGCTGAATACCCTCGGACGCAAATGGGAATTTACGTTTACAACTCTCGTTACTTTTGGCGGCGCTTTTTTTGCCTCCTTCCCGTTGTTCTATTCAACAAGCTTTGGCGGCGCTTACTGGGCGTGGATGGCACTGCTCTTTTGCTTTATCATACAAGCCGTTTCATATGAATACCGGAGCAAGCCAAAAAATTTTCTGGGTCAAAAAACCTTCGACGCCTTTCTTTTTGCCAACGGATTGCTGGGGCCAATTCTGATCGGAGTTGTTGTGGGAACCTTTTTTACCGGTTCTGAGTTTTCGATCAGTAATCTGAATGCTTCAACATGGCAACATCCTGCAAGAGGACTCGAGGCCGTATTGAATATCAACAATGTAGCTCTTGGTTTGGCGGTATTCTTTCTTGCAAGAATTCTGGCACTTCTGTATTTTATGAATTCAATTGACAACGAAATTTTGTTCGGTCGTTCAAAGAAGCACTTGATTTACAATACTGTCCCTTTCCTGATCTTCTTCCTGTTTTTTGTGATCCGGCTTGTTTTAAAAGATGGTTATGCCTACAATCCTGAAACGATGGTTGTTTCGATGGAACCGTTTAAATATTTCACCAATCTGATTCAGATGCCGGTTGTATTGATTCTTTTCCTTGCTGGAGTTCTGGCCGTTTTATGGGGAATTATCTCATCCGTATTAAAAGATCAAACCCGTGGAATCTGGTGGGCAGGTGGAGGAACTATTTTGGTGGTTTTCTCGCTCATGCTGATTGCCGGTTACAATAATACCTGTTATTATCCTTCAAATTACAATCTGCAGTCATCATTAAATATTGTAAACAGTTCATCCTCAAAATTTACCTTAATGACAATGAGCTACGTTTCGCTGGCTGTTCCGTTTGTTGCCGCCTATATCTGGTATGCGTGGAAGGCAATAAATGTGAAGAAAATCACAGAAGAAGAAGTGACCAGTAAAACCGATGGGCATATTTATTAACCTTTAAAACAGTACACTATGAATTATTTCATTCAGATATTATGGTTGCTTTGCTGGCCGGCACTGATTTACATCAGCTATCTTGCAGTCACCTGGGCCGTGAAACGGTACGAAAAAGAGCTGGAAGAATAGGCCAATGATGAAGTTTAAATGATAAAGGCCCGGGAAACCGGGCTTTTGCATGGGTAAGTAATACCAGTTACTAATGAATCAAAGTCTTCAATTAAAATCAGTTTCCTAGCTTGAATGTTCATGTCTTTAAATCTTTTTACAAATATTTTGGTTTTCTC
>JAAFHB010000184.1 GCA_010906965.1 Mariniphaga sp.
GTGGAGAATATCGGAATCGAACCGATGACCTTTTGACTGCCAGTCAAACGCTCTAGCCAACTGAGCTAATCCCCCTGATATTTCAATTCAATATGTAATTTCCAGTATTTGAGATTGCAAAAATACAAATTTTTATGAATCACCAACCAAATTTTAGTTTAAAACAAGCAGCCAATTGATAATTAATGCAATGTTCAGGTTCAGGCAATTAACCTTATCGAGATATGCTTTTTCGTGTTTAATTCATAAAATTATACCATTCTGAATATTTTTTGGGATTAATGCCTACCTTTATAGCCGTTAAGAGAGGTGTAAAAACACAGTTCGAAAATAACTTATTTATGGAACTCAAGAAGTCGAAAAAAGCTGATCTGGAAAATAAAAGAGGACTTTTCCTCCAGATTGGGATGTTCGTTTCCCTTGCAATCGTTCTGTATGCTTTCAACTACTCAGAGAAAGTTACAAAGACAGATTCACTTGGGCAGGTTGCTGCTGCAGAAATTAACGAAGAAATGATTCCGATTACCCGTCAGGAAGAAGTGAAACCACCACCACCTCCGCCACCTCCAGCAGCGGTTGAAATTTTAAGTATCGTTACTGATGATGTAAAAATAACTGAGAATCTTGAAATTATGGATTCTGAGGCGACTAAAGAAACCAAAGTTGAGGTTGCCACAATTGTGACGGAAGAAAAGGAAAAAGTAGAGGAAGAGATTTTCGTTGTGGTTGAAAATATGCCTGAATTTCCTGGAGGCGAATTGGCTTTGCGCAAATTTATTTCCGCTGCTATAAAATACCCTTCTGTCGCTCAGGAAAATGGGATTCAAGGAAAGGTATTTGTGAATTTTGTGGTCGATCGTGACGGAAGTATTTCGAACGCAAAAGTCTTTCGTGGTGTTGACCCTTCAATTGATAAGGAAGCGCTTCGGGTTGTGATGTCCCTTCCAAAATGGAAACCAGGTATGCAACGTGGTAAAACTGTTCGCGTATCTTTCACGGTACCAATTAGTTTTCAGCTTCAATAGTCTGTTTCTTATTTAGAATATATTCCCGGTTTGTCTGTTGACGAATCGGGATTTTTTTAGTCAAATTGTATTAATTTTGCACCATGGCAAAAATGCATGATACTTCAGAACAGAAAGAAAAAATAGTCATAGTTGGATTAGTAACCAGCCGGCAAAATGAGAAAAAGGTAAAAGAATACCTTGACGAACTTGAATTCCTTGTTGATACTGCGGGTGCAGAGGTTTGGGAGCGGTTTATTCAAAAGTTGGAAAGTCCTCATCCTGCTACTTTTGTGGGTTCCGGTAAACTTCAGGAAATCGCTGATTTTGTCAAAGTCCATGGTATTGATACCGTTATTTTTGATGATGAACTTTCCCCGACGCATCTTCGAAATATTGAACCGGTCTTAAACTGCAAAGTGATCGATCGCACCAATTTGATCCTCGACATATTTGCAAAAAGAGCGCAGACGGCTCACTCAAAAACCCAGGTGGAGTTGGCTCAATGCCAGTATTTACTTCCCCGCTTAACCCGGTTTTGGTCGCATCTTGAACGTCAGCAGGGTGGAGTAGGTTCTCGTGGTCCTGGCGAATCACAAATCGAAACTGACCGAAGGATTGTTCTGGACAGGATTTCGTTTTTAAAGGAAAATCTGGAGAAGATCGATCGCCAAATGAGTGTTCAAAGGCGCAACCGGGGCAATATGATCAGGGTGGCACTGGTAGGGTATACAAATGTTGGTAAATCGACCATTATGAACCTGATCAGTAAGTCGGAAGTTTTTGCTGAAAATAAATTATTTGCTACCCTGGATACCACTGTGCGCAAAGTTGTTATTGCGAATTTGCCATTTCTGTTAACCGATACAGTAGGTTTTATACGGAAATTACCAGTTCACCTGGTCGAATCGTTTAAATCGACACTTGACGAAACCCGTGAAGCTGATTTATTGATTCATGTGGTTGATATATCGCATGCCGGATTTGAATCGCAGGTTGAGGTCGTCAACAAAACACTCGGAGAAATTGGTGCCGGCGACAAACCTATGATCTACCTCTTTAATAAAATAGATGCCTTTACATTTATCGAAAAGGAGGAAGACGATTTGCTGCCATCCACACAAGAAAATATGAGCCTTGAAGATTGGAAACAATCATGGATTGGGAAACATGAAAACATTTCACTCTTTATCTCCGCAAAAGAGAAGACAAATATCGAAGCGTTTAAAAAGGTTTTATACGATGAAGTGAAGACGCTTCACATTAAGCGCTTTCCTTTCAATGATTTCCTTTATCAGGTTTATGACGAAAGCTAAAGCAGGTGTAACAGGCAGAAGGCTGAAGTAGAAATTGACTCGTACTTCTGCCTTCTGCCTTTTTTCTTATTTCACCACTCCCTCTTTTATAAGATATTCTGCAATTTGCACGGCGTTTAAAGCGGCACCTTTCTTAATCTGATCCGAAACAGTCCAGAAAGTTAATCCTTTTGGATTCGACAGATCCTTGCGGATTCTACCAACAAATACCTCATCACGTCCTGCAAGTTGCAATGGCATAGGGTATTGTTTTTCAGCCGGATTATCAATTACTATCACACCTTCCGCATTTTTAAAGGCCGTTTTAGCTTGTTCTAAAGAGATTTCCTGCTCCGTTTCTACCCATACGGCTTCAGAATGAGCGCGAAGAACCGGAACGCGAACAGCGGTAGCACTGACCATGATATCAGAATGCATAATTTTCCGGGTTTCGTGGAACATCTTCATCTCCTCTTTGGTGTAGTCGTTTTCTGTGAATACATCAATATGCGGAATCACATTTTGCACAAGCTGGTAGGCGAATTTAGCGATGGTAGGTTTTTCACCATCTGCAATCTGTTTGGTCTGTAATTGCAATTCATCCATTCCCGAAGCGCCGGCGCCACTTGCACTTTGATAGGTTGCAATGTGAACCCTGGTGATGTGCGAAAGATCTTCAATAGGCTTCAAAGCCACAACCATTTGAATCGTTGTACAGTTGGGATTGGCAATAATATTGCGGGGCATATTTTTAGCATCCGCCGCATTTACTTCAGGAACCACCAGCGGTATATCCTTTTCCATTCTGAAAGCGCTGGAATTATCAATCATGATCGTCCCAAATTTCGTAATGGTATCGGCAAATTCCTTCGAAATACCAGCTCCGGCTGATACTAAAGCGATATCTATACCTTTGAAATCGTCGTTGTGTTGAAGCTCTTTGACGATCAGTTTTTTACCTTTGTATGTATATTCTTTTCCTGTGCTTCGCGCTGAACCAAAAATAACCAGTTCGTCAAGTGGAAAATTACGTTCATCCAGGACGCGCAGGAACTCTTGTCCGACAGCGCCACTAACACCTACAATTGCTATTTTCATTTGTGCTTCAGATTTGTTAACTTTAACATTGTAAACTCCGACAGAAACTATTCGCGGAGATTGATAAAGCAAAAATATTGAATATTCTTAATATTTCATGAAAAATGGGCAAGAATATTTACAAATTTATCTTTTACTTGTTGTTTTTTACCTCATTTGAAAGTAAAGGACCTATTCCGATGGCTCAATCGGGTAATGTCGTTTTTAATGAGATCATGGCGGACCCCACACCCGTTGTTAAACTTCCGAATGCTGAATACCTCGAGCTTAAAAACACAACCAACTTTCCGATGAATCTAAAGAATTGGATACTGGAAGTAAACGGGAAGAAAAAGATTCTGCCTGCCAAAACTGTGGAGCCCGGAAGTTATTTAATTCTTGCAGGAACTGGCAGTAGTTCAATATTTGGTAGTTATGGTGCATGTCTTGAAGTTTTGGGTTTTTCTCTTGCCAATGATGGCGTTAATCTTAAGCTCTTTTCTGCCACGGCTGAATTGATCGATTCCTTCAATTACAAACCAACAATGCATCGCGAAGGGCTTTCGGGTGGCGGACATTCGTTGGAGAGGATTGATCCAATGAGAAATTGCGGTGCTGATTCTAACTGGGAAACCTCAAAATCCGCGAATGGTGGTACACCAGGAATCGCGAATTCGGTATTCCGAAATAATATGGATTCGGTATTTCCGACCATCAGTTCGGTAGTCGTTGCAAATCATGGTCTGCTCGAAGTTTTTGTTTCTGAAATGCCTGACCGAAAGTCAATAGCAGGCAACCTTTTTTCTTATCTTCCATCACTACCGGCGCCCGACAGTATCTTGTTTGACCGAAAGAGTCTGAAATATTCAATTTATTTCCCGAAGGGCGCAATAAGTAACGGAGTTATCTATGATTTGATAATTAATGGATTGACTGATGAATGTGGAAATAAATTGCCTGTCGAACATCGTGAATTCTGGTATTATCTTCCAACAGCTGGCGATATTCTGATTAATGAGGTGCTTTTCAATCCATTTCCTGGCGGTGTCGATTTCGTGGAGGTCTATAATCATTCAGGGAAGAAGATTAAATTAGATGAAGTGTATCTTAGTTCAAGAGATAATGCCCAGAAAATTAAATCGATATATCCGCTCTCAAGCAAGTCCGAAATAATGTTCGATGGCCAGTATGCCGCGTTTACCTCAGATTCCACCGCATTGTTAAAGAATTATTATTCTGCATGTCCATCCTGCATCTTCGAGATGGTGAAGTTTCCGGCATATAACCTCGATGATGGATGGGTTGTACTTTTGAATAAACAGATGGAAGTAATTGATGAATTTCATTATCTCGAAAGTATGCATCATCCGATGATTACTGATGTGAAAGGAATATCGCTTGAACGGAATAGTTTTGCGAAATCATCCGGTGATCTGTTGAATTGGCACTCTGCCTCGGCGACTGTGGGATTTGCTACGCCTGGATATCAGAATTCAACATTTGAAATTGTTTCAAAAACGTCGGAGATTGTCACTTTTGAACCGAAGATCTTCTCTCCAAATGACGATGGTATTAATGATCGGTTCCTGATAAAACTGGCTCCCGGAGAGTCAGGATTGATTGTAAATATCCGGATTTACAATGAAAGTGGTTTAGAAATCCGACGATTGGCAAATAACTTATTGATTGGCGATCAGGATGTTATTGAATGGGATGGGACTACCGAAAATCACAGGAAAGCAACGCTTGGAATATATATTGTTCAGGTAGAACTGTTTGGATTACAAAGTGGAAAAAAGCAGTTTAAATCAGCTTGTGTCCTTACCGACAGATTGGAATAGTTGCCTGATTATTCCAGTCAGCTTTTAGCATTCGCTCCTTGCCATTGATATCTTTTCTTAAAATGATATTTTTAAATCCTTTCAATGATAGTAAATCAGCAGTTTCATTTCCAAACTGTTCGTTGATTTCGAAGTAAAGTTTTCCACCTGGTTTTAACTGATTGATTGCGATATCTGCAATAGCGCGATAAAAGATCAACGGATCATTATCAGGTACAAAAAGAGCAATAGGTGGTTCGTAATCAAGTACATTTTTAAGCATTGAAAGTCGTTCCGACAGGGTTACGTAAGGTGGATTGCTAACAATGATATCATACTTTTGCGGTTGAACAGGATAACTCTGGCTAAGCACATCTGCATAAATAAAATCAACCTTCACCTGATTAATTTCAGCGTTTTCTCTTGCAATCATTAGTGCTTCACTCGAAATGTCCCAGCCATCAACTGATGCTCCTGGTAGTTTCTTTGACAAAGCGATTGGAATACAGCCGCTTCCTGTGCCAACATCCAGAATAGTGGGACTTAGAGGAGGGTTATTGTTGATGATCCAGTCTACAAGTTCTTCCGTTTCGGGTCGTGGGATAAGGACTGCTGCACTGACTTTTAATGGCAGTCCGTAAAATTCAGTTTCACCTAAAATATATTGTATTGGTTCAAATTGAATTAAACGGTTTACAATCTCTGTTATTTGAGCTAAATTCGCCGGTGAAATTGTTTCATGCTGGTTAAGGTATACCTGAAGTCTTGAAAGTCCAAGGACTTTTTCGAAGATCAGTTTACTAATACTTTCAATTTCTTGCCTGGGATATTTCGAGGATAGATGATCGTAGATTAATTTCTTTGCAACCTGCATTTTTTTTACAAAGATAAACAAAGCGGATGAAGAGACGACTTTTTGATGTCGATGAAAAGTATATGGTGCGTGCAATTGAGTTAGCGCGTCTCGGTATGGGAAGTGTTTCCCCGAACCCGATGGTTGGTTGTGTGATTGAACATGAAGGTGTTATCATAGGCGAGGGGTACCATTGTGAGTATGGGAAGTCTCATGCAGAGGTTAATGCAATTAATAGTGTTATAGATAAAGCTTTGCTAAAGTTATCGACATTGTACGTAACTTTAGAACCATGTTCTCACTTTGGTAAAACGCCCCCTTGTTCTGATCTTATTTTACAATACGGTATCCCCAATGTTGTTGTTGGAACAGTTGATCCTTACGCTCAGGTGGCAGGGAAGGGGCTTGAGAAACTCAGAAATGGCGGGTGCAAAGTTTTGCAGGGTTATCTCGAAGATAAGTGCATTGAGCTGAATCGCAGGTTTTTCACCTTTCATCAAATGAAGCGACCCTATATCATTTTGAAATGGGCACAAACTGCCGATGGTTTTATTGATACCGACCGTTCGTATGAGCAGTATGGGCAATCTACATGGATAACAAACGATTTATCAAGAATTGCCGTGCATAAAATGCGGGCTGACGAATCGGCTATTCTTGTTGGTACAAATACTGCAATGAAGGATAATCCATCGTTAACAGTTCGCGAATGGAGTGGCAATCCCCCGTTAAGATTGGTTATTGATAGGAATATAATGCTATCACCCGAACTTGCCTTGTTTGACCAAAGCGTTCCGACAGTTGTGTATACCTCAAAAGAAGTTCCTGCTAAGGATAATGTTGAGTTTAAAAGGATTTTGTTTAATGGAAATGAATTGGAACAAATACTCAACGATTTGCATGAAAGAGGTATTCTGTCGTTGATTGTAGAAGGCGGACAGATTTTGCTTAACTCATTTATAAGTTCGAATATATGGGATGAGGCAAGGGTATTTATTGGGAAGTGCAACTTTCATCATGGCGTAAAAGCACCTGCTTTTGACGCAATGATGTTAAAATCGCAGGAGTTAGATGATAGTTGGATGTTTGTATTTCATAAGGTATAAAGCAATAATTTGATTTATTTTGACGGTTTGTAAGGATGATTTCTATGTCTCTCCGATTCATCTTGTTCTTGGCGGCACTATTGAAAATCTGATACTGAATTATATCTGTTTTAATTCTGTCGGCGGTCTGCCCGGAATTTTGCTTCGTATCAAGTGTTATCAATATGTAAGAAAACTGTTATCTCATTAGATGGTTAATGCCGTTATCGTAAAATAATTAATGCGTATAATTTTACAGGCTCGCTTATTTGAGAATCAGGAAGCTTTTCCTGTCTTGATTGTGTAGCGTTGAATTGTAGAAGGCATGTAATATCAGACAACTAATTTAAATTCTTTTTTAATTTCGTTTATGGGCTTAGAATGAATCGAATAGGATATTTTCATCTTATTCTTTTTCTAACGGTAATACTTGCACCTAACATAAATTCGTTTTTCTTTTTTTATGATAAAAAAGCAGTGGCTTTGGTTGAAAATTGTGATGCAATCGGTTGTTTAGTAGTTAATTAACATGAATGAAATGACGGATATTTTTTTCTTTCCGTTTTAGCAAAAATCCATATTGACAACATTGTTGATAACTTTGTTTATAAAAAAAAAGTTGTTATAAATGTAACACATTCAGAGTATGTATTTTATATTTATTATTGTCATTAATTGATTTAGAAGGAAAAAATTCAAGCAGATTACCGATTGTATCATGTTAATACGATTCAAAATGATTAAAGTTTCAGTTTTTTCAGTTTTTCTTCAATTTTTATTTTATTGCTTTTACTCAGTCATAATAATGCGAATTTATCCTGCCCTGGTGGCGTTTTTGGGAATTAGTCAGAACCATAATTTTGACAGTAAAATGTGGATCACTGCAAGCCTGTTCAATCGAACCGGATGTCTTTCTTTTCCGTATATTAATTATTTAAAATCTAATTGCTTTAATTTTAAAATGACAGATAGATTATGAAAAAGAAAGCAAGTATAGCCAGTAACCTGATCGGTATATTAAAGATAAGATTACTTAAATTTTTATTTCCTGCATTGTTTGCATTTTCAATAATATTCATAATGAGCGAAAGTGCTCAAGGTCAAGACTGTTCTGTAGTTTTGAAAATTAAAGATCCTATGCCTGTTTGCGCTCCTTCCACTGTTGATTTGACCCTTGAGGCAATTACAACTGGATCTACCAACGGATTGACCTATACCTATTATTCGAATCCTGAATTGACAATTATAGTTCCATCTCCCACAAAAGTAAAGGCAGGAATCTATTATATAAAGGGGGTGTTAACGGGTTCCTGTCGCGGATTTGTTGCTGCATCGGTTGAAGCAAAAGTGAACGACAAACCTAACGTGATTATTCCTAACCCAGTAGTTAAAAGCTTAAACGGAAGAGCGGATTTGACATCTTCGCTGATAACGTCAGGATCGGATACCGGACTAATCTTTAGTTATTGGTATGATAAGGCATCTACGAAATCGCTGTCTACCCCTCAATCAACCGTTAATGGTGTATATTATTTAAAAGGAACATCTGGTAACGGATGTTCCGATATTCAGACAATTACTATAAATGATTAAGAGAACGTCATTGAGCAGGTTGTGGTTTGCAATTTCGCATGAAATGCTTTCTGTTTTTTTCTTATTCGGTTTTGAAAATAAATTCATTGAAAAAACTACCTGATCATGAATGCAAACTTACTCGTCAGATTTGAGTCTGCTCTTAATAGGATAAATCGAATAGGTGTTTATCTGTTTGTAGCATTCTTTTTTTCCTTTTTGACCATTGGGCTTAAAGCATATGCTGACGATGAGGTCGTCCTGAAAATTCATGATCCTGCGCCGGTCTGCGGTATCGGCGCCACTGTAGATCTGACACTTCCTGCCGTTACTGAAGGATCTACGCCAGGTCTTATCTTTAAATATTTTTTAGATCCAGAGTTGAAAAGTGAAATTTCGGATCCAACTAAGGTTGGGAGCGGTACCTACTATATTATGGGCAATCGCGTTTCACCGGTAGGAATAGTTGTGCTGTCTGTTTACGTTGAGATTATTCCGCCCTCGGTTGGTGGAATAATTCTGGGCGCTTCAGACGTTTGCATAGGCAGTAACAGCGGTTTGCTCACGCTTTCCGGGCATACAGGAAAGGTAGTAAAATGGCAAAGTTCAGTATCACCATTTAGTACATGGACAGATATTGTTAATACCACAAGTGCTTACGCTTTTGATGCATTGACTCAAACAACTCAATTCAGAGCGGTTGTGCAAAGCGGAAGTTGCCCCGCAGCTAATTCTGCTTCCGCAACAATAACCGTTGATCCTGTTTCGACAGGGGGAACAGTCAATGGAGGTACAACGATTTGCACAGGCACCACAAGTGGCGTTCTTACGCTCTCAGGGCA
>JAAFHB010000009.1 GCA_010906965.1 Mariniphaga sp.
ATCCTTTGTGTTGGACGGAAGTCCCTCAGAAAATAAGCGTTCTTGGTCGTCAGCGAAACAGATGGATGCGAGGCACCATGGAAACGCTGTTTAAACATAAGACATTGTTCTTTAATCCCAGATATGGAAATCTTGGAATGCTGGGGCATCCCTATTGGTCCTTTTTTGAATGGCTTGGGCCACTTATCGAGTTTTTTGGTATTTTTTATTTCATTCTCGTTATTGGAATGGGCAATCCAGATTGGCCATTCTATGCTCTTCTCTTAGGATTTACCTACCTTTTTTCGGTGTTTTACTCTTCGTGGGCCGTTGTTTTTGAGGAGTTTACATTTGCCAGCTACCGACGGAAAAGAGATATTGCACGGTTGATCGTTATCGCCCTTATTGAACCCATTTTCTTTCACCCTTTAACGGTTTGGTTTGCACTCAGAGGTAATTTTAATTATCTGATTGGAAATATTTCATGGGGCAAAATGGAGAAAAAAGGGTTTGCGGATAAAAAGAAGGTCAAAAATCACATTACTAGCTGATCAAAGAAAATGAAGATTATTAGCCGTAGAGAAATATTGAAGAACAGACTGATTCAAGGTCTAAAAAGATACCTGACCTTGAATCTGGTATTCTTAATCCTATTGATTTTTGTCAGGATATACGAATACTTTTATTTGAAACATACCATCACTTTTCCTGCTGGAAGCCTAAGACTTGAATTGCTGGGGGGTGGATACGACGCTTTGATGCTTCTTAATCTTGCGGCCTATTTTATTCTCCCGTTTTTAATACTCTACCTTATTTCGCGTCACCTGGCGAATTCACTGTTTGGATTAATAATTATCCTCTTTACCTTAACGGAGATAGCTTTGATACAATACCTTGGGACTACATCATTAATGTTGGGAGCCGATATATTTGGGTATTCTTATAGCGAGATCATCGACATTGTTTCAGCTGGCGGAGCTTTATCTTTTGCAACGTTATTTCCTGTATGTATTGTTGTTGTGTTGATGGTTTTAATGATTATCTATTCGAAATTTGTAAAGCCTGTTCTTGTTTTAGCATTACTATTTGCTGTTTTAAGCATTGTTTCGCTGACATTCAGAGATTCTGCAACGCCAAAAGCTGGCAAGTTTAAATCTGAGATGGCATTTAATCTGGTATCCAATAAAGCATATCATATCTTTTTAGCCTCATATAAGACCATCTACCCGGATGAAAACACCGAAGAATCACTTTTTTCCTATTTTTATACTGGAGTGTCCTCTGCCGGTATGTCATTCAATTATATCAACAGCGAATATCCTTTTCTCCGGAAGGATGAAACTCCCGATATTTTAGGCAAGTATTTCAATATTGGGAAGGAGAAACCTAATCTTGTATTCATTATTGTCGAAAGTTTGGGGAGGGCCTATAGCGGCGAAGGGGCTTACCTGAAAAGCTTTACTCCATTTCTTGATTCGCTCGAAAATCAAAGCCTTTACTGGGAGAATGTTTTAAGCACAGCTGGCCGCACTTTTGAGGTCTTGCCATCTGTATTCGGCTCAATGCCTTATGGCAAAAGTGGCTTTGCTGATTTGGGCAACGCAATGCCTGATGGAATGTCTTTGATCAGCCTTTTAAAAGAGCGTGGCTACGAATCAAGGTTCTTTTACGGTGGTGATGCAACTTTTGATAATATGAAAATGTTTCTAACCCGTCAACACATTGATTTTGTAATTGATGAAAGTAATTTTGGACCGGAATACAAAAAATTGCCTTCAAATTCGGGTAATTTCACATGGGGTTACGGAGAGAAGGATATTTTTAAAAAAAGTTTTGAGATTTTGGCGAATGCCGGGATTAAACCAAGATTGGATATTTACCTGACTCTTGCCATGCACGACCCTTATCTGATTCCAGATCAGAATTATTATAAAGGCAAGGTGGAGGAGCGGATGAGCTCTTTTAATTTTAATGAGGCGCAAAAAACGGAATACCGTAAGTATCTCCTCAATTACGCTACAGTGCTTTACTTTAACGATGCACTTCGTAACTTCTTCGACCAATATAAAAAGCGCGAAGATTTCCAGAATACAATCTTCTTTATAACCGGCGATCACCGGATGTCATCACCTCCGATCTCTACTCAGATTGACCGTTTTCATGTTCCGCTGGTGATCTATTCCCCAATGTTAAAAACTCCGGCTAAATTTTCATCTGTCGTTTCACATCTTGATTTCACCCCTTCGGTAGTTGCTTTTTTGAAAAGAAATTACGGAATGAGTTTCCCTTCGGATGTTCCCTGGCTTGGCAAAGGTTTAGACAGTTTAAAGACATTTAGAAGCACTATGTCAGTGCCATTTATCAGGACTAAAAATGAGATTATTGATTATCTGGATAAGGATTACTTTATTGTGAATGACCAACTCTTTAAAGTGTCTGAAAATATGGGGCTTGATAAAATAACGGATCAGCAGAAAATAACTGAGATTCAGCGGAAGTTCGAGAAGTTCAAAACAGACAATCTCAATGCCTGTTTAAATAATAAGCTAATTCCTGACAGTTTGAAGTTCAAGGCAAAACGCTGACATTTAAAGGCTTAATTCTGAAACATTGCATGTAAAAGCAATCAGATATAGACTGATTCTGGCATTATTTGTCGGTCAAATTATATTAGCCGTTTTCACTCTAGGCCAGCGTCTCACTTTCTTAAATAGTTATCCAGAATTTTCGATGTAAAAGGAAGGGAATACCTCCAGAAGAAAGGAGTTCTGTCGTTTAAATCATATTCATTCAGAACAAACATTTTAAGATATTGCATTCCAATAAGTTTGTCATAAGTCTTGCGAATTGGAGCATCGGTAAAGTCTCCGCAGAAATAGTAATAAGGCGAATCTTTGATATGCTCGAAAGCGGCAGGGAAAATCTTCGGTATGCTGTGATGATTCAATATCGAATCACCTCTTTGATTCGGAGATAACTCATAATAGGAGATCACCCTGTTATTTGTATCTGTGCTTAACGTGATATCGAACCAGTAAGGATATCTGATCTTCTTAGGAATGCCAAATTTATTAATTCCATAACTAAAGCTTTTAACAATAGGGACTTCAAAATTAAGATCTGTTTCTTTTTCTAATATCGCAATCGTCTCATCCGTGCGGATAAATACAATTCCGGGTTTTGTAAATGGCCAGTTGTTCTGGTGCTGCTCTCTGTAAAGTCGCACCACCCATTTGGGTAATTCGGGATTTTTCATGGTGTCGAGTTGCTCGAAATAACGCCCGGTCCAGCCGCTCCATTTAAGCCCTAAGAGGTTCTCGGTTTTAACCTTCTCACCTGTTGATGTCGGTGTCGCAAAGAAATTAAACTCGGCCAAAATAAGCTTCTTTTTTTCTTTCATCTTTTGAATCAGAAGCGCATCATTTTCATCTAATCCACCGTATACTTTTTCTGAATGTTCGGCTAAATCTTTCTTCCGATACCATTCGTTGTAATATATTCCGTAAGTGTCAGTATAGTAGACCATATCCAAACTGCTGCTTAGACTGTCGATCTGTTTATCTGCAAGTTTGGAGAGATCCTTGATTAAAAAACTATCATTTTTGAGTGGGAAGAATCCCATATAATCTTCAGATAGTGAATAAAAATCACCATCTGGTTTCAAATACTTCTGATGCGTTAGTATCCAGTCAAATGAGCGATGTTCAAATGCTTCCTGGGTTAATACCGTTTTATCCACGATCAGAATATTCGCCTTAGTGGATGGCTTAATGACCCATGATAACCATAATATCAAAGGAAGGAGTAAAAATCCAAATAGAATAATATTGACTATATACCTCTTCATTGTTTCACCTATAGTAAATTAATGGCCCAGACAAGAATGTTGATTCGGTAGGTTCCAGACATGTTTGAATGTTCATTGTCTTTAACCTTCCAACTCTCAAATTTAAACAATAATAGTGAAAAATGGTTTAGTCACTTTAGGTAATTTTTCGAAGCAGAGCTTCGAAGAAAAAGTTTTCAGGAAATACCTCATCAGATCTGCTGCGAAGTTGTTTGTTCGTCAGTAACTCAGTCGTTTTGTGTCATTATAAATCCGCTACCATGAATGTTCCGGATTTCAATCGAAGGATCATCTTTGAGGTATTTTCTTAATTTGGTGATAAAGACATCCATGCTGCGGGTTGTGAAATACCCGTCGTCGCCCCATATTCTTTTTAGCGCAACTTCGCGGCTCAGCAATTCGTTCTTATTTTCGCAGAGCAGCTTAAGCAGGGCAGATTCTTTCGGGCTAAGTAATTGCTTTTGTCCATCCTTGTTTATTTCGCGTAAACGAGCATCAAAGGTATATCTCCCGATTTGAAATGATTGATTCTCACTTCCAGTTGCTCCTTCCGACCTTTTCAGCACGACTGCAATTTTATAAAGTAGCACCTCTGCATCGAAAGGTTTAATGATATAATCGTCGGCACCTAACCGGTAACCTGTGATGATATCCTCTTTTAATGATTTAGCGGTCAGATAAATAATCGGGATATTAGCATCAATCGACCTGATTTCCTTTCCGATTGAAAACCCATCTACATTGGGAAGCATTACATCGAGCAGACAGAGATCGTAAGTACCTTCTTTAAAGGTGCTAACTGCGTGCTTTCCGTCATTCAGCCATGTCACTGAAAAGTTACAGATTTCGAGATATGATTTTAAAACGGCACCAAAACTGAGATCATCTTCAACAAAAAAGAGAGATTTCTTCTTGCTCATCGTTTGTTAATTAAGAATGGGATAAAAACAACGAATCGGCTCCCTTTCCCAGATTCGCTATACACTTTAATGCTTCCGTTGTTAGCATCCAGAATCGCTTTGACATAACTTAAACCTAGACCAAAACCCTTTACATTGTGGATATTCCCGGATGTTAGACGGTAGAATTTATCGAAGATTCTGGCTTGAACCGCTTTTGTCATTCCAATGCCTTTGTCTTCGACTGATAGGTAGATTCCCTTTGGACAATTCATTGTTGAAACCTTGATTAACGGCGTATCTGGTGAGTATTTGTTGGCATTATCCAACAAGTTATACACAAGATTTGTAAAATGTGTCGGATCGGTGGTGACAACCGGATTGGTGGCTTCCAGTTTCGTTTCAATATTGCCACCCTTTTGCTCAACCTGGATCAATATTCCGTTTATAGCTTCTTCGATTAACTCATGGACATCAACTGCGCGAAAGTTGAATTCAAATTCCTTTCTGTCGAGCCTTGCTATCTGAAGGATACGTTCGACCTGTTCGTTCATTCGCAGGTTTTCCTTCTTAATCATTCCTGTAAAGAACAAAATCTTTTCCTTTTCGCCGATAACTTTATCGTTGGCGATTGAATCGGCGGCGATTGAGATCGTCGCGATCGGAGTTTTAAACTCATGCGTCATATTATTGATAAAGTCCGACTTCATCTCTGATATCTTTTTCTGTCGGATAATCAGGAAGATACTCAGTGAAAAGGTGAGGAAAATGATCAGCGTAAATACAACCGAGAGCCCGAGCAACAGCGTCGTTATTTGTCCGATAAATAGGTTTCTATCCGGGAAATAGAGCCCCAGCACTAGGTTCTTTCGGAAGACATCGTTTGGGAAAAAGTTTACTTTATACCACTTAGTCGTCGTTTTGGCTTTTTGTTCTACCCTGGCAATACTATCTCCCGACGCAATGACAAACTCAAAATTGATAGGAATGGCCCTATCTGTCAATTCTTCCTTAAGTAATCCTTTTAACTGGCTCTCGTCGATATTTCGTCCTGTTTCCCATGTATTATACTCTGTTTGAATCTGATTCGATAAATTCTCCAGCTGCTCAATCTTTTTCTCCATTTTAACATCAAGGCCCGGATGACCTGACATGATTAAGGAATCATTGATGGTTTCGATTGTATCTTTTGTTCTAATCCTAATTGGTTTATTCGATTTCCGGAAAAGATCTGCTGAATTCAGGTCGCGATTTTCCTGCTTTATTTTTTGCAACCTCTTTGTTATTACGCTGATCCTTCCTTTAATGGTATCTCTCTTTACGTCCACGTCGATATCTTCGAAACCCGGAACCGGTGGTGGCGGTGGTGGAGGAGGTGGTGGAAATAAAGCACTTTCATTCTGTTGGAGGGAATCCTGGTTGCTAAAATTCTTTATGATTTTAAGATCCTCCCCAGTTTCAAGGCGTTGAACCGTTTTATTCATTGCATCATTTACCGATCGGTCGAATGACTCATTTCTAACTTTCACCGAGTTGTTAAACCAATAGACCTGCACTGCTACGATTCCGAGCAGTGAGATTCCCATTAGAACGATTAAGCCAATGATGATGCGTTTGTTCATAACCCAAAAATAGACAATTATTTAACCCTGTTTTCAACTTTAACTTTCCATTAACACTTTTTTACAGAACCTTAACCGGAGTTGTTTTATAAACCATCTAATTTTGGGCCATATTTATGATTGAGAAATAATTTACATTTAAAATTAATCGAGATGAAAAGAGTATTAAGTTGGAGAAACAGGATGGTATTCGGCGCTGCTTTAATGGCGATGTTGCTGATTGCCTCGTCTTTTACTTTTAGTCCTTCTTTTGATGCGCCATTGGTAGGCGATAGGCCTCAGAAAAAGGAGCAAAAAGTGAAGGTTATTGTGAAAAAGGATGGAAGGGAGACAAAAATTGATACGACGTTTAATCTTCCTGATGAGGAATTTGATGTGATGATTCAGAAGGGCGATTCCGGCATGACGAAACACATACGGAAAATTATTCGTGTGGGCGGGAATGCTGATGTTATTTCTATGGGCGATATGGCAGATAGTGAGTTTCTTGCTCCACCTCCACCGCCGCCACCACCACCACCAGTACCTCCATTTATGATGAAAGAACAATCATGGGGTAATCCGTTCGAATTCGACACAAATGATGCGTCGATTATTTCTTACGATAAGAAGGATATTGGTAAAGGGCTTGAAAAGATTACGATTATTCGAAAGAAAAGGCCTGAAAACAGGCAATAAAAAAAGGGCGGAAATCATTCCGCCCCCTTTCTAATTTTATTTTGCAACAATTACGCTGGCATATCGGGTAATGTCCAAGGTGCGCGGTAGGTGTGCTTAATCAGTTCCTCAGCGAATTTAGTTGCCGGAACTGCATCAGTATAAACTTTGTCGAATGTTGGATGTCCATCATGAATGCTAAATTTATCTTCAACAACGATTTTGATTTGTTCAGCATCGGTGATGTTGGTGAATTTCATCGCTGGACCATCCCAATTCAATTCTTTATTAAGTGTTGAAAGGCGTACAGCCAAAACACCCATTACAACCATTTCGTTAAATGGTCCTGATAAACTGAAATCGGATGCAGTCATAACGCGTGATTTAGGAGTTTCCTTTGCTGCACGAACCCAATCCATTTCATGTGAAAGGGTAACGCGACGACGGAATTTTGGAGCTTCAGGTTTTTCAACTTTGCCATCAGGACGTAAAATCCATGGATTAACGCCATAACATCCGCAAACCAAAATACCTTTTGTACCATGGAAGAAGACGCAACCTCCCTGATCGTTAGGATTTTTTCCAGCTGGCCACATAGCAGGAAGCATTGGTTTAATACCACCGTCGAACCAGTATACTTCAACCTGTGGCAGTTTTATTTTCATTGCCTTTTTAGGTGATCTGGCAGGGAAAGTCAATTTGACAGCCTGTGCTGTTGGAGCGCAATCCTGTAACAATAAAGTTGAGTTACCCTGAGCTTTGACCGGATAGCCTAATTCGAGACCAACAAATACAGGGTGAAGAATATGGCAAGCCATATCGCCTAATGCTCCTGTACCGTATGCCCACCATCCGCGCCAGTTCCATGGGTGATAGAGTGGGTTGTAAGGAATCACCTTTGCAGGACCTGTAAATAAATCCCAATCCAATGTACTTGGAACTGCAGGTGTTTCTTTAGGAGTATTCAAACCTTGAGGCCAGATAGGACGGTCTGTAAATGCTTCTACTTTGGTAACTTCGCCAATGGCGCCGTTAGCAAGCCATTCGCAGGTAAGATTTACGCCTTCAGCAGACGAACCCTGGTTACCCATTTGAGTGGCAACATCGTATTTTGCGGCCAGCTTGGTTAATAAACGGGATTCGTAAACAGTGTGAGTAAGTGGCTTCTGGCAATAAACAGCTTTGCCCATTGTGATGGCATGAGAAGCAATAATCGCATGGGTGTGGTCAGCAGTTGCAACCAAAACTCCGTCGATTGATTTACCCAATTCATCGTACATTACTCTCCAGTCTTTGTACTTCTTAGCTTCCGGAAATTCTTTAAAACAGTTGTCGGCGTACTTCCAGTCAACATCGCATAAACCAACGATGTTTTCCGATTTCAGGTTCTTTAAATTCCCATGTCCCATACCGCCAATACCTACTGCGGCAATATTCAATTTATCGCTTGGTGCCCGGTGACCCAGACCTGCAATTGTGTTTGAGGGAAGAATGGTGATTGCAGCAGCTGCTGCCGCGCTCGTACCTAAAAACCCTCTTCTCGAAACTTTGTTGTTCTCTTTCATGGTAATGTATTAATCTTATAAAGTTTGATGGTTGTAATTGACAGCTAAAGATATTAGTTCTGGATGATACTCGCAAATTTTAAACTCTTTTTGTTATCTGTCAGCCGACAGATCAATCAACGTTTATTCCGCCGTTTAATAAATTGTATCATTGATAATTGGAAGATAACATTGTTCCTGAACAATTGTTTTATTTTCTGTTACCAGATTTTAAATAAATAAGGTGCGTGTGTGTTTTTGGCAATTTAACGCTTATTAACAGAAATTTAACGTAAGTTTAAGCCACCAGACTAAACAATTTGGCTTTTAATTCAATTAAATGTATTTAAAAATAAACCCTCTCGTCTGACAAAGAGGAGAGGGTTTGTTATATGTAAAGGATGGATTAGAATTCTACTCCATTGCCACCTTCGTTACTTTGACCAGCGTTTTCGTCGCGTGCCATTTTATTTTTGAAATTATTAAGCTTGTAGCTAAGGGTTAATTGAATCACCCGAGGTTCGCGCTGGAACTTAAATACAGAGCGGAAACCTTCGCCATATGATGTACCCTGGAACTTCATTGTCCCAAAAACGTCCTGCATTTGTAAGGTTGCCGTAAGTTTATTTTTAAGAAAATCTTGTTTTAGAGCAACATTTGCAAACGTCATGGCATCGCGTGTTCCCTGTGCTGATGCTGTTGCACCACGGTAGATTCCGGTTAATTGTAACCGTGTGTTTTTGGCCAGTTTCATATCCAGATTTAAGCGTGAATCGAAATTGGTACTGCTTTGATCAACACTTGCACCATTGATTTCTCCTTTAAGCCAGTAGTTATAAAGTGTACCACTTGCAATAATTCTGAATCCTGGTTTTACCTCAATATTGGCCATTAATTCTGCTCCAAGTGAATAATCATCATTAACATTTGCCATTGTGTTAATAAAGATTCCATCGGTTCCCAGTGTTTGAATCCGTGTCATCAAATTCATCGTGTTTCTGTAATACCCTTCAAGCGAAACGAAAGATGTTTTTAGACGTTTCAAAATCGTCAGATCGTAAGACCCTGTGTATTCAGGTTTAAGATCCGGATTTCCTGTTCTGACGTTGTATTGATCCATAAAGGAGGTAAAAGGTTCGAGATCGTTTGCACGTGGACGGTTTAGCCGCCTGCTGTAGCTTGCCTGGAACTCATAATCATGTTTTAGTTTCTGCGAAAAATGGAGGGTCGGGAAAAAGTCGACCAGGTTAAGCATGTGTGCCAAAGGCGATTTAATACTTTCAATTCTTCTCTCGGTATATTCACCGCGCAAACCAAGCTGGTACGAAAATCCTTCACCAGCATGTGAGAAAGTTGAATATATGGAATGAATGTTTTGTGTATAATTGAATGAACTGCTATACAAATCGTTTTTGACCCATACAATATTGTCTGTCGATTCGTTGAAAGTGAATGTCTCATTCTCTTTTTCGAGCCTTGCCTGGTAACCAGCTTCAAATTTATCTTTCTCGTTTAGCGGCAATGTATAATCAATTTTTGCCCGGTACTCAGTTTCATCCGATACCTCATTCGATCTGTTATAAACGGAGTTAGCGTCAAGTTTCACCCAATCGGTATTTGTAAGAAATCTTGTCTGATTTTCCTGGTCGTCGCCATTACTTGCTGAAGCATAAAACAATCCCTGAATTTCATGACCTTTTTTTGCAAATTTGTGTTGAAAATTCAGGTCGCTACTCCAGAAGTTTCCACCTCTGCTTGCACTGTTATCGTTGTAAGTATAAATGGGATCAGTTCCTTTATTATCATATAGGTATTGTAGACCAGTGTTTGTATTGCCAAAACTGCGATCACCAAATGTTCCTGTCATCCCAAATGAAGTGTTTTTGTTAATTGTGTAATCGAATCCCCCTTTTAAACTTTTTCCTTTGTGGATCATATCGCCATCCCCTAAAGTTTGTCTCGTGGTAATAGTGTCAGCCGAATAGATTTCCTGGTTCATCTCACGGGTTCCCTTATTATGCATATCTGTAAAGTCTGCACCTAACAGTAAATTCCATTTTCCGGTGCGGTAATTTAAGTTTATATCGCCACGGTATTTATCGTTGATTCCGGTTGTCAGATTGACTAATCCACTAAATGAATCCTTTAAATTTTTCTTCATTACCACATTGATAATCCCTGATACACCGTCCGGATCGTATTTGGCAGAAGGATTTGTAATGATTTCGATGTTTTCGATATTGGTTGCGGGAATTTGACGCAATGCATCGCTGCCTTGTAAAACACTTGGTTTGCCGTCAATCAAAACAGTAAATGAAGAGCTTCCCCTAAGGGTAACATTCCCGTCGAAGTCAGTTTGTACAGAGGGCGTATTTTCGAGCACTTCGACAGCAGAGCCTCCGGTTGCAGTAAGGTCCTGACTGACATTTACAACCCGACGATCGATTTTAAATTCAACACGGGCTTTCTCGGCTGTGACGGTGACCTGGCCAACTTGTTGTGTCGCAATGGTTAATTCAATTTGTCCCACATCTTTTGTTGGAGCGTTGGCATTTAAAACGATATTTGATAGGGTGGTTTTTTCGAAGCCGATGAAATTGGCCTGGAGATAGTATTTCCCCGGTTTGAGTTTTTTAACCTCAAAAGCCCCGGTTGAGGTACTCATAACTCCGCCTGCAATTGAGCTGTCAGCTGCCGAATAAATGGCGATACTGGCAAATTCCATGGGAGTATGATTGGTAGCTTCAACAACTTTACCTTTGATTGTTAGATTTTTGAGTGCCGATTCTTCGCCTGGGATGTTCTTTGCTACTTCACCAATCGGAGGAGGTGCCTGGGCACTCAATTGAACAACTATTGCTGTTAGGAGGATTATAAATAGTGATAATTTTCTCATTTTACTTTTTTAATTAATTCCATTCTTTGATGAGAATTTACCCTGGAGGTTTAATCATCGATTGCAGTAAAAAAGCGTTTATGAGATATGTGTTAGAAAATCAGTAATATATATTACAAAATAGTATCGGCAAACATGCATAGTAAATGAAAAGGTGATGAGATTTGACGATTGTGAGGCGGAAAACGAGTGTCGAAATGTCCTTACTACTTTTCGGAAATGCAAACTTTTACTGGCAGGTGGTCACTTGTTCCTCCGTGGTATTTTGGCCCGAGATAAGTTCTGAAAGGTTTTTTACCAAGATAGGTTAGGTCTGGTTCCAATAAAAATTCGAAATTGCAAATACCACTTTGTTCGATTTCAATTTTTACCACATTGTTTGATAGCATATTGTTAGAACAGATCATTTGATCGAAAACCTCCCACTGGCCTCCGTTCCTGATGGTACCCTCGGCGTTTTTTGTCCAAAGTGTCGATAGATTAACTAAGCAGGATGGATTTTTATTTCCGGGATAAGGAAGTGCTTTGAGTATGGATGTAAAACATTTTTCTTTTGGAGTGGCGTTGAAATCGCCCATCAATATGATATTTGTCGAAGGGTTTTTAACCAGTAATGAATCAATGTATTTTCTTAAAATCCGGGCTGTTATGTCTCGCTTTTCTTTTGTCTCGATATATCCGCCACTTCTCGAAGGCCAGTGGTTTACAAAGAAATGGATTTGTTCTTTTCCCAGTTCAGCAGTAAAATGAAGAATATCGCGCGATTTGAACTTGTATTTTCCTTCACCTGAAACTGTAATATGTTCGTAGTCGATAGGTTTAATGCGGTCTTTGCGATAAAGTAACGCAACGTCAATTCCCCGCGGATCGGGAGAATCTTTATGGATAATTCCATACGGGACTTTGCTAAAGGGGGTTTTGCTGATCAATTGTTCAAGTACCCAAAGATTTTCCACCTCGGCAAGACCAATGATATCAGGGAATTGACCACTCCCAGCCGAGATCAGTGCTTTGTAAAGCATTTTGATTTTATTGTCAAAACGTTCTCTGGTCCAATGACGTTCGTTCAAAGGAGTAAATTCTTCATCCGTTGTTAATGAATCATCGCGAGTATCGAATAGATTTTCAACATTGTAGAACACAACATTGTAGGTGTTTTGCGCTGAGAGCGGTAAATTGGTTCCGGTATAAACCGCCGCGAAAATAAGAATCCATTTCAGAATCCCTTTCATGAACTATTTTTTAGTTCCGTTCTTTTTTTCGATTCGTTCAAATGCCCCAAGATCGGGACCATCATCGCTTATCCTGCTGCTGTATTTCAGATCAAGCGGATACGATTTGGCGTAGTTGGCTTTTCCGTAATCCTTGACAATAGATAAGGTATCCAATTCAAAATTTCCTTTGTATGGGCTCTTAAACCGTGGATTTACATTTCGGATAATGTCAACAAAACGGTTGGATTCAACAAGTTTAAAGGTATCGGAAATCTGGATCAGCGATCTGTCGAAGAGGTAGTTCGCAACGCCTTGCTTATCCATGGAGATGGAGAGTTCGTTCACGCGGTTGCCGGTAATGATGCAATTTCCGAAGGTAGCCTCTTTTAAATCGCCGACATATCTTGTCCCGCTCTTGTTATCAACGAGGTAATTTGATACAATCAGGGTTTCGGTAGTTCTCATTCCAGAGGATAACTGGTTGTAATAGTTGGCAAAAGTTGTGTGGTAGAATTGGTAGTCACCACCCAGTAAAAGAGCAGTATTATAATATCTTACATTTGATATGACGCAGTTGTAGGCAAGGATTTTTGATTTCATTGCCCATATTCCAGACCAACTCATATTTTCGATCCGGGTATTTGAAAGCTCCAAAGATGCATAGCCACTGTGTTCAATAGTTCCCACCTGTAAACCAATATTTGCATTTTTAATTTTGGCGTAATTGATCCTGTTATTATGACTTCCGGAATATAGAATTATTCCGTTCCATTGGTCCGGTTTATCAATGAATGCAGGTTCAAGGCGATCTCCTTTAAGCTCAACAGGATCATCGAATGATCCTAAGATTTTTAATGTCCCTTTAACCTTTAACCCGGCGTTTTTATGAAAATAAACAGTGGTGCCAGCTTCCATGGTAAGTGTCTGTCCTGAGTCGACAAGCGCTTCGTTGAAAACCAGATAGGGGCGTTCTTTATTCCAGACAGCTGTTTTAATATGGTCTGATTTTATCATCACGAAATCTTGTCCCCATGCTAATAACCGTACTTTTTGTTCGATATTATTTATAACGAAAATAATGGAATCTTCGGTAACCAAAGGAGCGTTTCGTCCATTTTTCCCGAGTAATGCCTCGACAAAAATGAAAATACTGTCTTGTGCCGGAATCTGAATATTGTAAGTTTCATTGGAGGCATCACCGTTTACATTCAGACGAAAGCCGCTCTGTTTACCTCCGGCCAATCTAACCGATGAAATTACAACGTTTTCATTCGTACTGTTTATTGCCCGAAGGATCCTGGTTGGTGAACCGATTGTGGTAAAGAGGGTATCGAAAGTGATGGTATCTGATGAAAAATGAAGGATTGCATTCGAGGACGAGTTCATTTTCTCTTTTTCACAGGCCTGAAAAAGAGAAATAAATCCCAAAATTAATAATATGTAGAATAAGCTCTTCATTTTCGATGGCCTGTCGTTTATGTTCTATGTGCATTAAATAGTTTTATCCTAATGTAGCTTCTCAAAGATACAATAAATAATCAATATTCTTTAACGTTTTTTAACGATAGCGTTATTTTTTTTTGAATTAAAAGTAATCCGAGAAAAGTAATTGCTCCGTTTATAATAATAAGCTCAAAACCAATTTGATAACCATTGAATAATTGCTCTGAATAAGCATCGGTTAACCATGCAATAAAGGGTGAACACAGGGTTACAAGGGGCACCCAGCGGTCTTTAACGTGTTTTTTGGTGAGAAGACCAAACGCAAACAAGCCAAGTAATGGTCCGTAAGTGTAACCGGCAGCTTTAAAAACAGCAACTACAACGCTTTGGTCATTAATAATCCGGAAGATCATGATTACAAGAAACAGCAAGAACGAAAACCCAACATGCGTGCGTCGCAAAAGAATTTGCTTCCGGTCCTCATGACGATTTTTGATATCCAGGAAGTCGACACAGAATGCCGTTGTAAGAGAGGTGAGGGCAGAATCGGCGCTTGCATAATTGGCTGCCGTAATTCCGAGCAAAAAAAAGATTCCAATCATTACGTTCATATGGTTCATCGCGAGCAATGGAAACAGATAATCCGATTTAGGCGGCAATTGAATTCCATTCACTTCGGCAAAAATGTAGAGTAAAACGCCAAGCAGAAGGAACATTGCAACGACAAATACAAAAATAGCGCTGAAGGTGAGCATGTTTTTTTGAGATTCCTTCAGGCTTTTGCAGGTGAGGTTCTTCTGCATCATATCCTGATCGAGGCCGACCATAACGATCGTGACAAAGATTCCTGCAATAAATTGTTTGAAAAAGTACTTGCCCGACTTTACATCCCATTCAAAGATTCTCGAATACGGGTGGTCATTTATTTTTTGAAGCGTTTCGCCAACCGACCATCCAAAACTTGAAAAAATATAGTAGATGGTCAATACCACGGCTGAAAGTAGAAAGATGGTTTGTAATGAGTCTGTCCAGATGATTGTTTTAACGCCGCCTCTGTAGGTATACACCCAGATAAGGAAGATGCTGATTAATACAGTTAAAGCAAAAGGAACACCAAGTGCGTCGAAAAGTGCCAGTTGAAGTACTTCTGCCACTAAATACATTCGAAAGGCAGCACCTATGGTTCTTGAGAGGAGGAAAAAGAATGATCCCGATTTGTAGGAATAAAATCCAAACCGTTGTTCGAGGTAAGTATAAATCGAGATCAGGTTGAGTTTGTAATAAACAGGCAGAAGAACGAGCGCAACAATCCAGAATCCGACCAGGTTACCCATGATAAACTGAAAATAGGTACTCGCGGAATTTCCGACTTCGCCGGGAACTGAAATAAAAGTAACACCTGATATGGTAGTTCCAATCATTCCGAATGCGACCACAAACCAAGGTGATTTTCGGTTGGCCGTGAAGAACGAATCGGTCGTCGCCGATTTGCCCGTGATATGAGCAATAATTATGAGCATTAAAAAATAACCTCCGAGCAGGACGGCGACAAGAACTGGATTCATTTTGCAGGATTAAAATCTGGATACAACAAATATTTCTGACGAATTACGCCATAGTCTGCTAATTCTTTCTCCCACGATTCCCTGATTTCAACTTCCCCTTTGCCTTCGAGGATGAGCTTTAAAACCTGGTCGTTGCCCATCAACTGGTTAAACCATTGACTTCTGGTAATGAATTCATCTTTGTTTTTAAATTTATGAAGCCAGTCAATGAAATACGACAAGGTGAATTTTGGCACCTCTTTTAATCCACGAAAATCATCGCCAAAGCATTTTTTATCTTTTTGAAGCGGATTTAATTCCATCCCTTTCAGCCTTTGCGGGGTAAACGAAAAAGTTCCGAACGACTGATCCGGAAATCCCAGAACCTGAAATGGGAATTGGGTGCCACGTCCAACACTTACACTTGTGGCCTCAAAGAAGCAAAGTGATGGATATAGCCTGATTGATAAATAATTGGGAAGGTTTGGTGAAGGTCTTACGGGTGGTTCGTATTTCGTCGAATGGGTGTAATTCGCAACTTTGATGATATCAAGTTTTACTTTTATTCCATTTGCTAACCACTTTTCGCCGTTGATCATCTGTGCCAATTCGCCAATTGTACAACCGTGAACGACTGGTATTGGATCCATTCCTACAAACGATTTGAATGCGGGCTTAAGAATTGGTCCATCGAAGTAATCTCCATTTGGATTTGGACGGTCGAGAATAAGAAGCATAATATTGTTTTCAGCGCAAGCCTCCATCATATAATGCAAGGTACTGATGTAGGTATAAAATCTGCATCCAACATCTTGTATGTCAAATATAACGATATCGATACCCGAAAGCTGTTCTTTACTCGCTTTCCTGTTTTTTCCATAGACGGAAATTATCGGAATTCCTGTATCGCGATCTTTTGAGTTATCAATCAATTCTCCGGCTCCTGCTTCACCCCTGAAACCATGCTCGGGTGCGAAGATTCGTTTTATGGTTATTTTTTTTTCTAAAAGGAAGTCAACCAGGTGTTGGTCGCCGATTCTGGATGTTTGATTGACTACCAGCGCCAGATTCTTACCTTTTAACTTCGAAAGGTAAATATCGGGCTGATTTGCTCCGGTTAGAATCTGATTTTGTGCAGCGTAACCCGTTAAGGTAAGACCCATAACAGAAATGATCAGTGCCAAATGAAACAATTTGTTTTTTAATGCGGTTGTGTTCACTGAGTTTTTTATAAGTCTATAAATCAAAGTTTCAACTGAGTTTTGTTTAAAGACGGTTTTAAATTTCAACTGTTACGTAATTTACCGCGAATGTATTGATATGATTTAAGAATTCAGAAACTTTATATTTGTTTTTTAATAAAAAGCCAATTGGGTCGCTGTTTTGTGTTGATTTCCCTATTTTTGAGCGAATTCATTTTGAATGAATCAAGTAAAAAAACGTATGCAGAAGTTATTAACTATCATTATATTATCCTTTTTTAGCTCATTATCGTTTTCTCAACCGAAAATTCGCCCCCCGTTTCTTGTGTATGAAACCGATCAATGGGTCGATTCAGTTTTCAAATCGCTCACAATTGACGAAAAAATAGGTCAGCTGATTATGATTCCCGCCTATTCCTCGAAGGGACCTGCGCATATTTTGAAGTTGGCAAAAATGGTACGCGAAAATAAGGTCGGTGGCATTATTGCAATGCAGGGAGGTCCGGGGCGGCATATCAATATGGTCAATCAACTTCAAAAGGCTTCGAAAACGCCGCTTCTGGTTGCTATTGATGCCGAATATGGATTGTCTATGCGCCTGGATAGCTGCATTAAATATCCTTATGGTTTTACAATTGGAGCCATCTACAACGATTCGTTGGTTTATAATTTGGGAGCCGATCTTGGCCGACAGTGTAAAAGATTGGGTATCCATATTAATTTTGCACCCGTTGCCGATGTGAACAGCAATCCACTCAACCCGGTAATCGGTTTCAGATCGTATGGCGATAATCCGAAGCTGGTTTTACAAAAGGCGGTATCATACGGTTTGGGTTTGCAATCGCAAGGGGTTTTGGCAACTTTTAAACACTTCCCTGGTCATGGAGATACCCAAAAGGATTCACACTATGCTCTTCCTGTAATTTCCCGTGACCGTACACATCTTGATTCTGTTGAGCTTGTTCCCTTTCGAAATGCCGGTAAATACGGTATCGGTGCAATCATGACTGGTCATCTAAGTGTTCCTGCATTGGATAGGAGTGGGGTAGCTGCCACCGTTTCAAAACCCATGATTCAGGATTTATTGGTTGGTGAATATGGTTTTGAAGGATTGGTTGTCACCGATGCAATGAACATGGAAGGTGCGGATGATCCTGATGATAGTGATGGTACTGAAGTGAATGCCTTAATTGCCGGAAATGAATTGCTCGAATTTGTCCTGAATCCAGCTAAAGTCATCGTAAATGTAAAAAAAGCAATCGCCGATGGTCAGATTTCTGTTGAGGCAATCAACGCCAAATGCCGAAAGATTCTGATGATTAAAAGGTGGGCGGGACTAAATAAATACCTTCCGGTGAAGTCTCAAAATCTATATACGGATCTCAACCAATCAGCTTACCGGATGACATTGCGGAATGTTGCGCAGCAATCGCTGACGGTACTGAAGAACGCAAATAATCTTCTGCCATTACGGCGCCTCGATACCTTGAAAATCGCGACCTTAAGTATTGGTCGTGGAAATGTGACGGGATTTCAGCAATCGCTTGCGAAATATACACATACGGATCATTTTTTCATTTCTAAAGATGCTAATGATGCAGCGATTAAGAAGGTAATGACTCAATTAAAGAAATATAACCTTGTAATAGCAGCGGTAAACAACCTTGGTAGTTTCGTATCGTCGAAATACCGGATTACAGACAATCAACAGGAAGTGGTTAAGCAGGTTGCTTTGGGTTGTAACTCTGTTTTTGTTGTTTTTGGGAATCCCTATGTGCTTAATTATTTCGACGAAATTGAAAACGCAAATGGTCTGATCGTTGCTTATCAGGAGAGTTCTGAATCGCAGGATCTGGCTGGTCAATTAATATTTGGCGCTTTTGGAGCACAGGGAAAACTTCCGGTGAATGTAAACGGGAAGTATCATACGGGAGATGGCCTGGTCACTTTACCTATCGACCGCTTTAAATATACACTTCCCGAAGAATTGGGTGTTGACTCCACGTATCTAAAAAAAAAGATTGATTCACTTGTAAATATTGGTTTGAAAGAAAAAGCATTTCCGGGATGTGCAGTTTTTTTAGCAAAAAACGGGAAAGTTATTTTTGAGGAATCATATGGATATCAGACATACAGCGGAGAACGGCCGCTTCAACAGAATGATGTCTTTGATTTTGCTTCGTTGACCAAGATTATGGCTCCTGTACCAGCCTTAATGCTGTTAACTGATCAGAAAAAGTTGGCAGTCAATCAGAAAATGAGCGACTACTGGCCCGACTGGAAAGGGAGTAATAAACAGGGGCTTATTGTGGCCGATGTTCTTTCGCACCAGGCGCGTCTTAAAACTGGAATCCCGTTCTGGTTACAAACGCTTGATAAAAGTGGAAATTATAAACCGGGATTTTATTCAAAAGATTCAACGGACCAATACTCGCTCAGGGTAAGCAAAGATCTCTATATCCTAAATAGTTTTCGCGATTCAGTCTATGCCGCGATCAAAAAATCTGCCTTGCTGAAGCAAAAGCGTTATGTGTATTCGGATCTTGGATTTATTATCTTCCCACGCATCATCGAGTCGTTAAGTCAAAAAGATTATGAATTGTACCTTAAAGATAGTTTTTATAAGCCGCTTGGAGCGTCGTCTCTTACTTTTAGACCGTATTTGCATCAGTCGATCGAAAATATAGATCCAACTGAATTCGACGATTCATTCCGTAAGGAGCAATTGCAGGGATTTGTGCATGACGAAGCTGCGGCTGTTCTTGGTGGAATATCGGGTAATGCCGGTTTGTTTGGATCAATTAATGATGCGGCAAAGATGATGCAGATGTATTTGAATTATGGCACTTATGGCGGTGATCGCTATATCTCGGAGGCCACCATGAAAGAGTGGACGAAGCGTCATTTCGAAAAATTGGATAACCGGCGTGGTTATGGTTTCGACAAGCCTTATCCACGAAATAACCTGAGAGCAATAGGACAGGCTTATCCTGCACCGATGGCCAGTGATGCCAGTTTTGGGCACAGTGGTTTTACGGGAACGTTTGCCTGGGCTGATCCCGAAACCGGGATCCTTTTTTTGTTTTTTTCGAACCGGATTTATCCAACCCGCGAGAACAACATGATCAATCATTTAAAACTGCGGGAGTTGATTCAGGAAACAGCCTACGAAATTCTGCAAAAAACAAACCATGGAGGTTGGAAGACTAAAGTAGGAACCCCCAAGTTGGTCGTCCATAACCGGAAACCGATAGCTCCAAAGCGGAAGTCAGGTGTACGAAGCCGGAAGTAGGGAAAACCAGCGGCAAAAATCGGGGAGGGGTATCGGAATTCAGGAGTTTGCAGCTTTTGAATTCCGTCTTCTGACTGCGGTTTTCCGTCTATTTTAAAACCTGTTGTATAACACCTTTCGATTGGAGGCTTAGATATGATCATATTTAAATTTTAATGATCTGAATTTCAATTGTATGTTCTTTTGATGATAATCCCGAATTGTTAATAATCCTAAATTTCAGGTTTTTGATCGAAAAGTTGTTAAAGTTCAGTTACAATATTGAAAATTTAATGTTAATTTTCGGCGTGTCCAAGTTGAAAAACGTCTTTCTAATTGTGTCTTTATTATTAACTTTTTAAATCTTTTACCATGACGAAAAAAATAACCTTCAATGAGCTTCGTGATATCAAAGATCATTTACCTCACGGTTCAATGCAACGGATAGCTCAGGAGTTAGGCATTGAAGTTGAAACCGTGAGGAATTATTTTGGAGGTACGAATTATGAAAAAGGGGCAAGTGTTGGTATGCATATTGAACAGGGGCCACAAGGCGGTATCATTCTGCTCGACGACACGACGATCCTTGAAAAAGCGCAAGAAATACTCGGAGTTAAATAGTTAAGTACTAAATATAAATTTTGGAACTGCCCCGATTCAGGGGCAGTCTTTTTGTTATCTAATTTATAAAATACGCATATGCAAAAACTAATGTTGATTTGTATCGTTTTGTCCATGGCTGCAAATGGCTTTTCTCAAAAAGCAATGAAGTCGTTGTTGAATGGTAAAAACCTGAAAGGCTGGGACACTTACATTGGCCCGAAAGAAAAGGGTGGAGTACCTGTTGGACTGAATGTCGATCCGATGAAAATCTTCACCGTTGTGAAATTAGATGATGCCCAGGTTTTACGTATTTCGGGCGAAGTGAATGCTTCAATCGCTACGCAGAAGGAATACGAGAACTACCATATCCGCATGGTTTTTAAATGGGGTGATAAAATAACCAAACAACTCAATTCGGGTTTGCTATACCACAGTTACGGCGATTTTGGTGCCGGACTCGATGTCTGGATGTCGTCGCACGAGCTTCAGCTTTGTACCGGTAAAATGGGCGATTCGTATTGCATGGGGAAAAGCTATGCTGAAATCCCGGCCATAAAAAGCGCCGATGGTAAAACATATACCTATTCACCGTCGGGCGAAAAGACGAAATTTGGACAAGGACAAATAGCCCCAATCGCTGCCAAAAGTGCCGATTACGAAAGCCCAAAAGGTGAATGGAATGTGATCGATTTATATTGTCTGGGTCGCACCTCTGTTCATGTTGTGAACGGCAAGGTAAATATGATCAATTACAACTCGGGCAAGATCGAAAACGGGGTAGTTTCGCCACTCTCAAAAGGTAAAATCCAGCTACAATCCGAAGGGGGCGAGTTGTTCGTAAAAACACTCGAGATCGAACCGATTAAGGCGATTCCTTCGGAGCTGCTGAAATAGCATTTAATTGCAGGTAAGGCAGAAATAGACACAAGTGGATGCGTCTATTTGAATTATAGCTAATGCCAGTCGCTTTGCTGTGACGATATCTGTCGACAAAAATAAATTTTGAAATAGTTGTCTGAATAGTTAAGTATCCTTCACAACCTCGTTTAAGAACCACATGACTTGAATAATAATGTTTTGCGGATTTTGATCGGGCAAGATCAACGTTTCCGAAAAAAAATGGATGTTTTTCTTTGAAATATTTGGAGCGAATAAAAAAAAGGTCTATCTTTGCAACACTTTTGAACGAAGCAGTTAATGTTAAGTGAAAAGTAAGAAGGGAGCTTAGCTCAGTTGGTTCAGAGCATCTGCCTTACAAGCAGAGGGTCGATGGTTCGAACCCATCAGTTCCCACAGATAATTAAGGAGTTACAGACATAAAGTTTGTAACTCTTTTTTATTTGCATACAATTTGCATATTAAACGACTCTAAACACATCTCATAAAGAACCGACCCAATTTTTATTGAAACAGTTCGTTTTCTGGAATTAATATGGTGGCGATAAATAATTCCATTGACCTCATGTGTGAACTTGAAGTTGCCCTGCATTTTTCGCCTCCTTTTTTTAGTGAGGCGGGAATAATTCTCGTTTATAAAGTTGGGGAACGAGAAACGGTTTTAGTTGTAAGATCCTCTCCAGGTGTCCGGGTCATTTGCAATTCGCTGCCTGTTGTATCGGAAAGGGTCACCCAATAAAAGTCAATCGCTTGTTAATCAGTGGTTGACTTTTGTATTTTAGGTGATTTGCACAACATTCGCACAACTCATTGAAAAACTACCTCGATTTAGTACGAATCTTTGTTTTTGTGTGCGATTTTTCTGAATGAATCAAATAGGGGAATTACCCACATTAAGTTTTTAAAAGGTAAGTTCAGTTAACTTTGGTTTTAGAATACGGTTTCAAACCGCATTTAAAATTCTGCTTCGTTGATAACTTCTTTGTTTCCAATAACAAAGCAAAATTGACAGCGGAAAATTCCGCTTCCAAATTCATGTGAATTAACAGCTCAGCCGAAAATTCGGCTCAGTCCTCAACGAACAATAGTTATATCATGACAACGGGTGTAACCACCTGCTACACCCTTACAGACATAAGCGCATTTTTGCGCCGATGTTTAATATTAAAAAGTTCCGAATTTAGACAGTCCAATTTTGGATTATCTTCTTATTGGTTATTAAACGATTGTAATTTCAAATCACTAAATTCCGGTGGATGTGATATAATTACTTTCATTAAATCATTAAGATCAATTAACTCCTTCTTTTTATGAGATACTTCTCTTGCTGTTTGCTCAACAATGAAATTAATTTCCGAAAAAGTATAGTTCTCGGTTTCTTCTCCTACATAAATCCACTTATTAATATTATGAGGTCGATTTCTTAAACAAGATTTAAATGCCTCAATTCTGGCCTCAATATCTGGTGGTCCAACAAACAATTTTAAATCAAACCGTCCGGGGCGCTTAATAGCATCGTCAATCAAATTTAAATAATTGGTTGCTCCAACGACAAATATTCCATTTTGATAAGCATTATTTAATTGTAGAAGGAATTCATTTACCTCTGCCTGATAATGAAAACTTAAGTCGCCCCGATTTCGGCTTGGAACAAACGCTTCTAATTCATCAATAAATAGTAAACATGGCCTTTTCTCTTTTGCTTCATCAAATAAAGACTTTATTTTTTCCTGTGTTCCATGAACGAAAGTACTTGCAATCTTGGAAGGAGATACTTAAATGAAATGGAAACGAAGTAAAGCAGCAATCCTTTTAACAATGAAAGTTTTTCCACAACCTGGAGGACCATAGAGCAATAAACCTTTTGGAATGGAGACGTTATTTTTTTCATACATTTCATGTTCTTTAAGTGGCAATAGTATATTTCGTTCAACGATTGCTTTTAATCTGCGCATTCCAGCAACTGGGCCCCAATTAAAAACAGGTCCTTCAGTTGTTTTAGTTATTGTCATCGTGTTGCCATCCGGAATAAATCGCAATTGTTTTTTTAACTGTTCTTTCATTGCACGGGCTTCTATGTTTGTTGGATTTAATTCTGTTTCAAGACATAGCCAGGCTAATGCTTCGGCATTTCGACCCCAGTCCAATAACAGGGATAGACGGAATTGCAAAGCAAGAGAACGGAATTCCATAATGGCTGGATCATTTTTAAAAATACCACCATCATCCTGAATTAAATTTTCAAGCTTATCAAGAATTACACTTTTAGAATTCCTAATGACTAGGTTTTGCCATGCATGAAAGGGATTTTTATTGTTCATATCGGCTTATTATTGGCTTATTTGGCCTTCATTTGATTCTCGAATTCCATAGGAACAAACTTGATTACGCCTGACCTTTGATTGATGATATAATCACCTGCTGTCACATAAGTATTGACGGTCATTGAATAAGCTAAGATGAGCGCAACCGATGCAAACAAGATCCATGCAGCCTTTACGATTGATTTACCTAATTGGTTTTCCATTGGGCTAATCTTTAATGCAGCGTACAGATGAACCAAAATTATAAGGTGAATTATCCAAGCGGACATTGGCACTTGAATAGTCGAGTTCGATAAACCACGCACAGTCATAGTAACCTATACGTAATAAGGTAGTACTACTCCACCAGGTGCCATATTCGTTTATACCGCTGGTTGAATAGCCTAAGTTTTCGCTATAGCCCCCAGGAAGAGCTTTAAATCCACTACTGTTAGTTGCTCCTGTATTTGGAGTTGACCAATGAGTTGTGCCTGATTCTTTCATCTTACCTGCTGCGATACTTAGACCCCCTAAATAGTTGGTAAGTGTTGTCAATTCAGTTTTTGTTGGTATGTGCCATCCTTTTGGTGCTAAATAACGATCATCCAATACGGAATACCCATTATAAATGGCTCCATAAGTCGCTTTATTTTTTACGTCGTTATTATACCAACAATATGCTCCGGATTTTAAATCTTTCCACGCTGTCGTATCAGTCTCATTTGCTATAGATTCGCCATTCCTGTATTTGGTTGTTTTCAAGTTCTCAACCATCCAAACCTGAGTTCCAATAGTGACTGTAGTATAAACATTTCCATCAATGTCTTTTACCGTGCTGGCCGGATTGAAGGTGTCTTCAACTTTGGTGCAGCCACTTGCTAAAATTAAAAAAGCTCCCATTATCAACAATGGGGAAATCAAAAATTTGTTGGTCTTTTTCATTTGATGAAATTTAAGTTATTCTAATATATTTATTTATAAATCAAATCTATTCATGTGGAATGTAATGTCAGTCTCCTTATTTTCATGGTATAGCATTGGTCTATTATTCTTGACCTTATCAATACGAATTTTAATTTTTAGATTTGAGTTATTCCCATTTATGAAGCCTTGAAAAAGATATTTTTGAATGTCGTTATTGTTGAAAGTGAAATAAAGATTTGTATCTATGCCGGAAATATTGCATCGGGCAACAACAATGTATCTTATTTGTGTTCCAATAAAAGCATCAAATCTGTTGGCCTTTATCATTGTGTTAATCCTATTATCAGAGTCTGTAGTAGTTGTTTTAACCTGAATAAAGTAAAATAAATTATTCTTGCTTGCGACTATATCAACTCCATCGTCAACCATCATTGTATTTACATTGTATCCTCTAAATAACAACTCAGACATTACGGCACACTCTCCTGCTTTACCAATGAATAAATTATCTTTTGGTTCATGAGGTGGAATAATTTTTTCTCCCGGCAAATCGTTTGGTATTATTGGAACTGTTTTAGTTTTAGGCGTTGATTCAATTTTAATCATTGGAGAAGTAGTACCAGTTGGAATATGCGGCTTCTCAAATTTTAATCTATAAAATCCTTTTTTGTTTTTTTTTGTTTTTGGATTAGATACCTTACTGAATGTGCCACCAATTATCTTTTTTACATCGGCAGCCAAAATAGAATTTACCTTTTTCTTTATGTATTCATAAGGTAATGGGTCTATAAGCGGATCATCATACAATCCTCCGGGTTGACCCTCAAATATTCTCAGTGCAATTTCATTAACATGCTTTCCAGCTTTTCTGGCATTCATCTCTGACAAAATACTCTCAATTAAATCTCTTAGGTTTTCCATAATTATTGATTGATTAGTTATGTTTTAAATTAAGAATCTGTTGTTTTTATGTATCAAACATCAAAGGTAATATATTCAGACTATAGTCCGTGGCTGAAACATTTAAAATATTTCAATTTCGCTCTGACTAAAGTCTGAGTTATGGTTATTGAAATATTCGGCAGCGTATTACGTGAAATGAGGATTGAGAATCACATCTCTCAGGAAAAGCTTGCGGAGTATTGCGACCTTGACCGAACTTATATCTCATTACTTGAACGTGGACTACGTCAACCTACAATCACAACAATCTTCAAACTTGCCAAAGCTTTAAATATTTCACCCTCAGCATTGATTGAAAAGGTTGAACATCAAATAAAAGATTAGTCTGCAACAATCTTAATCCTCAATTTAACATCCATTCCAATTTTGTTTGCGTTTTTACACTCTCTAGGCTTTTAATTGTTTCTCCTAAGTATTTCTCAATGACAACCCCATTCGTAGAAATCTTATTTGAGAAATCATCCATCCAGTCGGTAGGTTTAGTGTAAAAGGAACGGACATTGAAATAAAAGCCAGTGAGATTTTTGTATTCATCCTGATGTGATACCAGTTCAGTCATAATATTGAATGCTGCATAAGCATTTGAACCTAATTCAGTGAAATACCTATCTGTAAGCACCTTTACCACTTCAATCAAATTACGGAGGTAATTCAGTTTCTTAGTCATCTGTTTTGCCTCCGGGAGTTCGAGATTGATATTCAAAATTTGAAATATAAGGGGAATCATCAGTTCCTTTGGAAATTCATAATTGCGAAGACTTTGGCATTGCTTAATGAAAAGATCAGAAGTCGCCTTTATCTGGGCTGAATCAGTCAGTAACTCAATTCTATTGCCTTTACTATGCAGGTATTTCAGTTTCATCGTTTTTTTGTTGAACAAAACGCCATTAGAACAAAGTTTTCGCGCAAACCCAATTTCAAAAGAAAGGGCATAGGTGCGGTTATAGCTGTTGGATGTGCGGAGATAAGGCAACCATGTTTCCTGTTCCCAAACGCTGAAATTAACGTCCTTATGTATCAGGTCAATGTGTGCAGAGGCTTTTGATAGTGGAGCAACTATTTTATAAGGAATCAAATCGTTAGTTTTCACTTCCGGGTATAGTTGAGTAAATATTTGCTTACCCATTTCAATCGCTTCTTTATTAGAAATAAGCTTGTAATTGCTGCCAACAATAGAAATAATTTCACCACTTTTTTGGTTTACCACTGCCTTATGGTTTCGAGTGAAAATCTGTTGATTGAACAAGGTTGCGGGAAAACGAAACTCCGAATAAATTTCCTGCAACTTGACAGGGAATAGCACATCCTCCAGTATATTAGTCGGATGAGCAAAATCAATTTCTTGGCTCATAATTAATTGAATTTAGGTTGTTTGTTAAATATTTCTCCGAGTACTATTTTTCTTATTTCGTCCGTGGTTACGCCGTACTTCTTTAAGATCCCGTAAGATACGTTAATATCTTTGTCTATTTCCCCAATAGTGCTTTTTATTAATATATCCATTTTGTTAAATTCGATTTCTTCCGGGGTGTATAGGTCACTCAACCGAAGAATATCGACTATCGAATAGTTAATAGGAAGTTTGATGCTTCGAAGGATCGAATAGTCTTGAAAGAAAAAGGTACTTGCTTTTACTTTAAGGTTTCCAATAGTCATGAACCCATCACCTATTGATATTTGAGTGCTGAATGTCTTAATATTTTTAAAGGTCTGTTCGAACATTTGTATTCTTGCTGATTATATTCTGGTAAATATAAATATTAAATTCAAGCGGATTTGAAGATCATAAAAAAAAGCCACGATTACGGCTTTTCCTGATCAGACAGAGTCCAGATTATATTTAGGGTGTATCAGGAATACATTTAATATGGCAGAATCACTCCTTTGGACTGAGATAAGAAAAAACTAACAAAAACTCCCTTACTGAACGGTGTACAAATTTCACTGATTAATTTTTCATTGTTTCATAGTGTTTCATAAGCGTTTCATAATGTGTAGTAAATACATTGACAACGTGAGCGAATTAGTTGTATTCCTTCCCTTTTGTTTCATCATGATATCATCAGTTTTTCGATTAATACAACGATATTACATATTTGACAATCAGTGTTATTAACAAGCTGTTTCAGAGCTGTATCACGTGAAACAGACAGTCGTTATTGTAAATTAGTTGTTCCTTTTCCGACTTATTATGATCATATTCACTATGAAACATTTCCTTCTAACTAAAAGGGGTGTAACCAGTAGTGACACCCCTTTAAATTTAATCAATACATGCTCTTCAATGTTCCAATCTCGTTAAGTGCAATATTGATTCCATCGCATAATTCCCGAACCTTTGGATAGTTTGTATTAAGGTGGTCGGCAATAATTGTTCTGATCTCGGTTTCCATTACCTCAACTTCTGCCTCTAAAGTGCAAATTTTACCTTGAATTTTGTCTCTCATTTTCATCTTTAAATATTTATTAATTGATTGAATTGATTGGGAATATTCCCGATTGATATTTAAAATACTGTAATGTCAGAAAGTGATGAGTTCTTGTCTGGATTGCTTGCGGTGAAAGCCTCCTGGTCAACGTCGCCAAATACTGTCATCTCATCATTAGCGAATATCTCAAATGTGCCCTTAATCCCCCGTCTGTTCTTTTCAATTGCTAATTGATACCGGGCATTTTCAACCCAAGGCATAATAACAATGTCTGCATCCTGTTCAATAGATCCCGATTCCCTCAACATGTGTAACTCTGGTTTAACATTAGCCGCCTGTCTATTGAGCTGTGAGAGGCAAATAACCGGGATGTTTTCACATAGTGCAATTTCCTTCAATGTCCGGCTTATCTCCGATATTTGTTGTTCACGAATTGCCTTTTTGTCAAATGGTTTGATTAGTCCGATATAGTCGATAATAACTAAGTCACACTTCCCGGCTTTTCTGTTTCGGATGGTGAGTGATTTAATTCGGTTCGCTGTTAATCCTGATTCACTATTCCAGATAATAGGTAACCTCCCAAAATTGGCACCTGATAGAACGTTTAAAGTGTTCCAATCATTGTCGTTAATCCTGCCGTCGCGAAGATTGCTGCGATTAATACCACTTTGGCCGCTGGTCATAATTCGTAATAAATCGGAAGGTCTCATTTCGAGTGAATAAAAGTTTACCCATTTTCCAGACATTGCAGCCATTTTTGCAAAGTGGAGAGCTAAAGAGGTTTTCCCCACTGATGGCCTGGCAGCGATAATTATTAAATTGGTGTTTCTCCATCCACCTGTTGCATTATTGAGGATCTTAATTCCGGTTGTGATTCCGGGTTGTTTCCCTTCGTTTGCTTCGTTGCAATCAGTTTCAATCTCCATGATCATATCTTGGAAAACGTCAGCATGGCTTTGTCCGGTATTTGATCCCATGAAACAATCTTCTAAACTCGAAATCTTTTGTTTTGCAGAGTTAATAAGATCCTCAATTTCTGCGCCATCTTCAAAAGCCTCCGTAATCGTTTCAGAGCCCATTTTTATCAATTCCCGTTGAATGTGGAGCTGTTGTATTATTTTGGCATGGTACTCGATATGTGCAGCACTGGCTACCCGTGAAGTTAGCTGAGTGATAAATATCGGTCCTCCCACTTTTTCAAGTTCGCTTTTGTCCTTCAGAAACTTCGTAACGGTAATCAGGTCGATAGGCTTGTTTTGGTCTGAAAGTGATTTTACTGCCTCGAAAACCATTCTATGTGCATCCTTGTAAAATGATTCTGCCGTTAATATTCCTGACACTTTATGGATTGCGTCGGATTCAAGCATTAATGAACCCAATACGGCCTCCTCTATGTTAAGGTCCTGCGGTGGGATCTTGCCCAAATTGTCTGTTTTATTTTTTAAAGCCATTCTTTTGGAGTTTTTGATTGTGGTTTTTGACTTTCTGGTGTTGTTTCAAATTCTTGTTCCCAACATTTCCGATCGATCCATGTTGAAAGGTTTTTCCAAGGTGGAACAAATTCTTTTAGTTCTGCCAATTTAGCCCGGTGGCTTTTTTCTCTTTCAAGAGCAGGAAGAAGCAAAAAGATAATTTCTGAATCATTTTTTTTTAGGAATGCTTCAAGTTCGGTTTTTAACCCTCTTTTTGTTCCAGGGAAAGACAGTCTGAAAGCATCAAAAACGACAGAAACATTATTCTTTTCCTTCTTAAGTTCTTGTTTATCGCCCTTTGTTTGCCCTTCGTTTGCCCCTTCCTTGTCCTCACGTTGCCTTTTCGTTTGCCCTTCCTCGTTAGGCTTGGCCTGATAACTATCATACTTATTGATTGTTAACCGTGTCGCATTGTTTGCCCTTGCGCTTGTCACTTCATTTGTCCTTTTTAGCTTATTGATTGAAATGCGAATCTGTTTAACAGATAGCTTTAGTTCTTCCGAAAGGTGAGCGATCGAGGTTATCATTTGACCTCTTTTTATTGGTTCCCCTCTCCAGATAGCATCTTTTGAATTGGCCTTTAATAGCAGGTGAATGAATAGTCTGAATGTATTTGAGTCGTCGTACCATTCCCATTCTGTAATTATCCGGTGTAATTTTATCCAACCTTCCATAATCAGGGAATATTAAGGTAACGTTGGGCCAAGTAAGGTCTCTTATCAATTAGAGATTTAACTTGAAGAGCTTCTGCCAGTGAATCGAAAAATCGGACGAAGCATCCAATAGGATTTGTCTCTGTTTTGCGGTTTGCTAACGAGGTTTCAACGAAGCAGTGTCCTGTATCCATATTATAGAACAGGGTAACGATTAATGTCTGTTCCATATTAAAAGAGGAGATTAAGTTGTACTGGTTTACCTGTTGGTGATAAATCGGGATTGGTCGTCAGATACCAGGCCTTGAAACCAGTTTTTTCGCATGGCATCTTTATAATCTCCCAAAGCAGATCGTTCTTCTCCAGATCCCTTTTGTAACGGCAAATACATTTCTGTGGTACACCAGTTTCCGCTGTAACCATTGATGCAGTAGCAATATGATTTTGCAGATACTGAAATATGGTTTGCAGTTGGCTTTCGGATTCGGTATCTTTGGAGTGGGGATTGGCTTTTTTCATTATACTATTGCCCTCCTCTTTGGTGTCCGCAAATGACTTTCAGGGTTCTCCTGACTTTCGGCAATGGTTTTTCTCCGGCCCGACCTTATCCATGCAGTTAATTCAGATTTAAGGAAATACAGCCGCTTTCCCTTTTTATTTACCGGAATTTCACCGCGAGATACAAGAGAGTAAATAGTGGGTACTGCTAAATTGACAAACTCAGCTCCCTGGGTAATGTTTAAGAGTGCTTCTGGTCCTGCCTGGGGTACCAGAAGTAAAAGCATTCGTTCAATTCGGTCAACTTTTTGGTCAAGTTCCGAAAAGACTCGCGGTAAATTTTCAAATGTTGGTGTTTGCATAACAATCAATTTTTTATTTGTTATGCAAAGTTTATTTAGTGTTTAGTACGTGATGAATACACGCACTAAACACGTATTATTTCTTTATTGATTCCAATACTTTCTTATAATCTTTATCAAAATCCCCGTTTCTGTATTCTTTAAAATTATTGCTTATGGTTTTCTTTTCCGAATTGTTAAAACATTCAAAATAAGTGATAATGAAGTCTATAAAACAGTCCTTATGAGTGCTCCTTTTTGAGTAAAGCTCCTCATGTAATGTCCAGAATAACCGTCTGATAAATTGTTGTGGGGCTGAACTTTGTATCTTTTTTACAATCGGTTCTACCCGATCTGAATCAATTAGACAGAAAATACCCCGGACAACTTTTTTATATTCGTCATCAGTCATTATCTTTTCATTGTTAATCCAGCATCCTGACAGTACAACTAATAAATTTTGCGCCTTATATTTAAGTTCTGTTTTATCTTTTAATTCTGGGATTGGTATTTCTGGCTCTTTCTCTATTTCATTGATATGAGTTTCTTTTACCCATTCCAGATATTTAAACGCGGCTTTTTTAATTTTTTCAATGTTTGGCCTTTCAGATTCAAGAAATTCACTATAGAATAGTTGCGGTTGACTTAATATCTGATTTTCATTTTTGAGATGCTCATTTGCTAATTCAATTTCTGATTTCCATTCATCTTCAAAATAAGTACTGTCTCTGTCACGAGCTATCAAAAACTTCTTGCAATGATTATAATACTTATTGAAAAACACTTTTGATCCTAAGCCTTTATTGAAGCCAATCCCTAAGATAGCCATACGAAATGAATCCATACCAGTATGAGCCAGAAACGCGGTAATGCCCCTTGCAACAATTGGTAATTGTGTAATGCTGTGGTCGAATTTTTCTTTCTGTGGTAGATCATCATAGGCACGCCCAAGTTCTGCAATTCCTTTTTCGTTGTATTTATTAATGTTAATACTATCTTCATTCCATTTTCTTTTACTCTCTCTCATATCGTTTATCATCAGGTGATTATTTAGTATTAAAAGTTCATCAAATTGGCCGTTAATTCTCTCATCGCATCAGATTCAAACCCTGCAAAATACCCTTTCGTTGTTGCTAAGCTTTTATGATTTAATGCCTCTGATACCTGTTCTAAACTTGCACCAGAACGGATTGCCAAAGTTGCGAATGTATGGCGCGAATAGTAGGTCGATATTTCACCGGGCAAACCATTTTCTTCTGCAAGCTTTTTAATCGCTGTGTTGATAGCTCTTGTGAAATTCTGGCTTTCCTTGAATTGCTGCAATTCGTCCATCTCCGGTTTGTAAATATCAAAAATGTAGTTTTTGGGGTCCGTGTCAGGATTACCATATTTGGTAATGAACTCTTTTGCGTAGTCATTCAAATATACTACAACGTTGGTTTGTTTTGTCTTACTGGTTCGCTTCGTTTTTTCACGTACGTAATCAAGTGTATCTCCCTTTAAATCGCAATACTTTAAACGGGCCAAATCTTTTACATTCATACCTGCCGTATTAAAGAGGAAAAAGAAAAAATCCTTTGCCTTGGTCTGTTCGGGTGTCTTTGGTACGGCTTCAAATAGCTGCTTTAGTTGAATTCTGCTTAATGCTTTCTTAACTGCCTTAGATTCCGGGATTTCATACTTCCCCCGGCCAAATGGATAAAGACTTTGTTTGATAACTCCTGTTGAGATTGCGGTATTAAAAATTGTCCTTAAGGTTCTCAAGTACATTCCTGTAGTTGTTTGGCTTTTACCATTAGTTGTCATGTAGTTTTCAAAATCATTTAGCCATTGAGTGTTGATCTCCAGAAAACGTAAAATTTCCGGTTCCTTGCTTGTCTTAAATTTGAGAAATTTCTTTATTGATTTCTGGCTAAGGTCATAATTTGACGCAGTTCCAATCTGTTTATTTTGTTTGTATTGTTTTATTGCTTCATGATATTGGAAAAATACATTTTCAGGCTCTCCTGCTTTTTGAAACAATATCCTTTCAAACTCTTCAAAAGTGAAAGTTTCAAGTTCCTTGGCTGTCTTTTCTGCTTTGTCCAGAACGGCTTTTATTTCGGCTCTTGTCGCCTTAACTTCATTACGGGGTTTTTGAGTTTCCCAAATACTTTCAAATTCTTTCTCAGTAAATTGAAAATCAGTTTGATAAAGCTTTTGTTTTCGTGGGTAGGGTGTGAACACTCTCAACTTTACCGGGTACTTGTGGCTTTTTAGTTCTCTTCTAGCATCCAGAAAAACTGAAATCGAAAATTCTCTTTCCATGTCATTTGATATTAATTATCTATATTTGCATACAAGGCCAAATTAATCTATCTTTGAATCACTCTAAATGCCTTATAAATAGTGCTTTTTATTCAATAAATATTTGCATACGATTTGCATACAAACTTACACAAAAAGACGAACTAACAATAGACAACACGAAAAGAATTATTACATTTGTTTTATTTACAAAGGTTTCCGTGAATGACAAGTAACAGGAATAATCAAATATTCTGCCTTACAAGCAGAGGGTAGATGGTTCGAACCCATCAGTTCCCACACTAAAAGCCAGAAAGTTACGAAAGTAATTTTCTGGCTTTTTCATTGGTTTGCATACAATTCGTGTATTAAGTATTTTAAGGAAGCTTAACTGATTTCATTCGCATTAACTGCAAGTTTGAAATAGGTAAAGATTATACTGCGTTTTTTGATAAACCCTTTTAATAAACTTTTTCTCTACCAGATAATAATTATGTTGTTCTCATTAGCCATTTCATACAATGGTTTCAGTAGAAAAAATATACTTAGTGTTTGGCAGAAACAGCCACAACTGGAACTACCATTGATGGAATCTAAAACGTCTATCATTGGTAATTGCTCAAAGCCTTAGCAATAAATAATTTTTTGATCTCGATGCAGATTAACCTTTTAGGTGATCGAAATAATTTGATCCTTAACATTATCGGGTTCAAATACCTTCCGCCAGTCCTCACGAATAAATTCTTTCAAGCCGCGTTGCAATGCTTTGTTTGCTGCATCAGAGAAAACGGCTCCGGGAAGTTCATCGAACAGCACAGCCATCTGAATACGAAGATGCCCCAGCAAAAAATCACGAGCGGCCTCTGCTGGTACGCCCCTTTTAATCACCTCGTCGAGCCCCTGACGAATCACATATACGCAGGTTGAAGCCAGCGTCTCGACCAGAGCCGGCTCGAGTAATCCCATCTGCTCAACAGTGATTTTGTGGGCCTGCAGAACAGGTCCGTAAAAGGTTCGCGCCAGTTCCTCACCTTTTGCATAATCGTCGTCATTACCTTTCATGATCGAACAAACAATTGACTGTTTGGCTGAAACTCCGCCAAAATGATCGTGCATATCGGCTTCAATAGGTTCCCAGTTAAAAATCGATGGATGAGTGGGATGCGTAATGAAATAAGCCACATCTTCACGATCGAAAAGCTTTCCGGCCAATGCTGCAGCCGGATCAAGGGTAACGACCAACGCACCGCTTTTCATCATCGGAATAAATGTTGCAGACACTTTTTCGAGTGCAACATCGGGTACTGCAAGAATAACCACGTCTGCAAACGGAACGGTTACGGAAGGCTGCGAAACAGTAATGCCTTTTTCTGTCAACCTTTCGATACCAGCAAGACTTACTTCGAGATAAGTCATCTCATATTGAGCATTTTTCAAATTATGGGTAAGGCGCATTCCCATTTTTCCACCTGCGCCGACTAATGTTACTTTTATCATATCGTAAGAATTATAAGTGTATTAAAATTCAGACATCAAAATCCGTTGTCCTATTGCTGCCGATTTGTAGGCTGCCCAGACCAATCGTACTGTTTCAAAATTATCAACACCCGTGTTTTCAGCAATCGAATAGCCAAGAATATCCTGAAGAATATCGTTGTTACAGGCTACAATTGCCGGAGGTTCCGGATAAAGCCGGTCGGTCTGCCATGGATATTTTTTCATTTCAACGATTTCATAATTAGTCCCTCCAGGAGTAGTAACTGCAATATGAAAATCGGCATCGAGCCGTATGCTTCCTTTACTTCCCTCAACGAGAAGTAAAGTTTGAGGAAAAACCTCTTTCTCGAGCGGAGAACTAAACGATATCTCCTGAATACAAACCACCCCGTTTTTCATCAGGAGCATACTTGTAGCAACATCTTCACCTTTGATTCCAGGGTTAACCTGCTGAATCTGGCAATAGATTGACTCCGCTTCACCAAACAGAAACCGAAGCACATCGAACTGATGCGAACCCTGATCGGTTAATGCAAATTTTTCGAGTGTTGCCAAAAAAGGCTGAGTTTCGAAAAGCGGGAATGCTGTATTAAAAGCTGTAAGGCAGCGAAATGGCCGACCGATCAAACCAGAATCGAGCAACTCCTTTATCCTTCGAAATTGTGGTTGCCAGCGGTAATTTTCGTGAACAAAGTATTTAACATCTGCATCCCTGGTAACTTTCATCATCTTTTGGGCCGTTTCAAAATCGGGCGCCATTGGTTTTTGGCAGATCACATGTTTACCATATTTAGCTGCAAGCGCCACAAATTCGAAATGCGTATCGACATCGGTGATGATATCGACAACATCAATCTCCGGGTGATTTTTCAACAATAGTTCAGCGTCATCGTAATAATGCTGAATATTAAATGCTTCTGCACGGTTTTTAGCTTTTGCCAGTGTGCGGTTATAAAGCGCGGTAATTTCAACACCAGGTAATTCGAGCCATCCTCCAATCTGGAACTGCGACCAGAAGCCGCATCCGAAAACAGCAACTTTTAAAGTCTTCATAATTATTTAAAATATTGTTTTAGAAATTCAACGCTTCTGTCTGCCCACGTTGCCTCCTTGAAAATTGTGGAAGCAAGATCAGCTTCAGGAGGCGTCCAGAGTTCCAGAATAGCACTCTGGCAGCGGCCCAGCCGATTTAGTTTACTGATAAGATCCTCAATATTCAACATTCCTGAACCGGCAGGGTTCCCCTCAATTATAAACCCCATTTTATGTGAAACACGTTGGATTGTAAAGTCTTTAAGATGCAGGTTAATCGTGTAAGGAATCAGAATTTCGGCCACTGTTTCAAATCCCTCGCCTGCGCCCATCGAATTCGCAGAATCGAGACAAATGCCGACCCAATCACTATTAATTGATTTTATAATCTGTTCAAATTCAAGTGCTTTCAGCCGATCGTGATTTTCGATGGCCAGCCGGATTTTTCGGGATTCGAATTCGGGAAGTAACTCACGAATAATCTGAATAATTAATGGAATATCAGGCTCAAATCCCGCACCATCGATCACCATTCGTAAAATGGGCGAATGCAATTTTTCGGCGGCTTTCAGACATTTCAGCGTATGTTCCGTTGTCAGACATCGTCCTCCCATTTCGATGGAAATCCCTTTGTTGAACGCATATTGGCGAAGGTTTTCCAATTCAGCGTCCGTGAAATTTTCGAGCGGAAGGTTATCGGCAATCTGAACCAATTTCAAACCGAAAGATGCTGCCCGGTCAACCAGATCCGAAGCCGACATTTGTTTGTCTGGCAACGAACCTGGTACCCCAATTGACCATGTGTAAGTATATGAGCTAATTCCTAAGTGCATTTTGGAGGCACATTTGTAACAGTTAAAAATAATCTATAAACCTGGCGCTTTATATTTCTTCGCGGCATCGTCGAGTACCAGAATCCAGTCTGAACTTTCTCCCGGTTCAGGAGAGATAAATTCTTTAGTTCCTGTGTTGGAAAATTTGCCAATCAATTTCGCTGATCCATTTCGCGGATTATACCACCATGCATTCACATCTTTGCCTTTGATTACATCCAAATGAACGCTGAATTTGCGGCCAACTGGGACATAAACCATTGCGTAAGTGCCATCGAGGTCGCGTGTGGCAACAAACTGATACGCTCCTGCTCCGGGCACCGACGTAGGAACATTGTCAGTTACGATAATCGAATTATCAGGAATCCGGATCAGGTAAGGACGCGACTGCATCAGCTTTCTTCCGTATACCATTTGTGCAGCACCTGGCTGATCTATCGCTTCGTACCAGGGCATAAGCGGACGATTGACGGGTTTGCGTTCAGGTGCCCACATTTGCCAGACTGAATGATGTCCATAAGTATGACCGCATGCACCACTGAAAAGATTCCAGTAGAGTGGCCGGCGCACATCGGCAGCTACAGAATGCCCATTTTTATCGGGATCGAAATTAATGGGATGATCTTCATAAATGGGTTCTGAATCAATCACAGGTTTAACAGGCGAAAGGTTGTAGTCGTCGGCTGTTTTGTGGTAACGTTCGGTATAGCTTAAGCTGTGGCCATTCTGTCGCATGTTAAAATCGAGCCAATCTTCGTTATGAAAGCTTGATGATGAGCCATTCCCACCTGTTGGATGAAAAGAGATTAGATGGTTTGCGCCGTCTCCTTCGCGCAACCCCACTGCCATTTGGCGAATAATCTGCTTATGCAAATCCGTTTCAACCGGACGGTCACCACCCAGAATCCAGATAATATTTGGACTGTTTTTATAGCGGTTGCCTAAAAATATTCCATATTCTTTTGCATTTTCGGGCGTAAAAATTTCGGGCCCCTGACCCCATTTTTTATTCCATTTATCGCCCCAGGTTGGCAGTAATCCAATGAAAATTCCTTTTTCTTCAGCTTTTTTGATCACCCAATCGACATGCGCAAAATACTTTTCATTGGGTTTAGTCGGATCATTATTGATCAGCGGCTTTTCTCCTTCGGCATTTGGGGAATTCAAACCGTCAAGTTCAGCAAGCGCAACAGCTTGAATAACAGTAAAGCCCTTTGCTCTACGATTCTCCAAATATTTTTCTGTTTCTACTTTGTTCAACCGATGAAACAGCTCCCAGCCTGTATCACCCAGATAGAAAAACGGGGTTCCATCAGCAAAGACAAGAAACCGCTTGTTCTCTGATATCTGTAATTTGCCATGTTTAAAGTCGACGGACGGTCCTTTCCATCCATTTTCCTGCGCATTCGAACTAAAAACGAATGTCAGAAAAATCACTACAATTGATGCCAATTTTTTCATATAAATATCGATTGTGTTTATTACTTATTTATGCAAACCTTGAATAGACAATAAACCCAAGTCCGATCAAATAACAGGCGAACATAAGGCTTAATAACATATTGGTTCCTTTGGGTGCTCCTCTAAACTCTTTCCAAACGAAAATACCCCAGATTGCAGCCACTACCGGAGCAGAGTTACTTAATCCATAGGAGATTGCCGGGCTGGCAGCACCAACAGCCATAAAGCTTACCGAATTACCGAGACACCAGATTGAACCTCCAAGTAAACCGAGCATATGCGTTTTTGAACTTCCCTTAAAATAGCCCGACATTTTTACGGGTTCTCCCTGAACGGGTCGGGCCATAAATATTGGATTGAAAATCAATGTACAAACAAAAGCTCCTAACGAGAATAATACGACAGCGGTATAAGAACTGATTTTACCCGCTTCTGCAGGAGAAAAATCCTGCGCCAGCGATGATGCTACAAATCTGTAAAAGAATGCGATACAGGCACCGGCAGCTACAGAAAGAAGAATTCCTTTGAGTGTTGGTTTCTGTTGTTGAGTTGCCAATTTCTTATACGACTGCATACTAACCAGAATTGCGACTACAATGAAAGCAGTACCACTAAACAGAAAAACCGGGTTTCCTTCAGGTTTACCAATGTAATTAATCAGGATTCCCATTGTCCAGCCGATGCCGCCTCCAATTGGAAAAGCAACAGACATTCCGGCAATTGAAATGGCAGCCACCAATAATAAAGTACCCATATTCCAGACGACACCACCTAAAGCAGCGGAAAGCAGATTTTGTGTAGAAGCCTGTGCCAGATCGGGCAGAAAGCTTCTTCCTTCGTTACCATAACTACCAAACGTAAAGGCCATTAATAGAGCAAAAAACACAATTCCCAATGAGAAATCCCAGTAAAAATGTTCGAACCGCCACGATTTTCCAATCAGATTTTGGGTGTTCTGCCATGAACCCCAACAGATCATTGCTAAAGCACAAAGGGAAACGGCCAACGCATAATTTTGTACGAGTACCATAGTTATAGAATTTGTAAATGATTAATATTATCGACTTTAGTAGTTGTTTTGGTGTTATGTACTGTTATGCCAAATATAGGAATAATTTGGAATAACCAACCTTCATCAAAAAAAAATGTTTTTTACAACGATTTTCTTGTAATCAGCAAATGTGGATTTTTTACTTTACCGAAGATCTTGTTTTTGATCATATTGGCTGCGGTTTCTCCCATTTTGCGGAAGTCTGTTGAAATTACGGAGATACCGCCGGCAAGTATTTGTTTGAGTGGAGTTTCATCGTACGACAAAACTCCAATATCCTGGCCTAACTCCCAATTTTTTTCCTGCGCCAGTTTAAGAATATCGATCAGATCGTGCTCTGAAACAACAAACAGCACATCACCTTTTTCAGGATTTGCTTTTGAAATACTTTCATAAACTTTGTGCTTGATTCCCGATTCCCGACAGAACTTATAAAAGCCCTTTTCCATACCATCAGGAATAAACTGAAAATTGTGATTGGTTATAAACTTCAGGTTAATATATTTCTTCAATAATGGCTTTGCTTCCGTCAACGTTTCATAAATATCTGTTTTAAAATCCTGATATATAGCGGCATATTCTTCGCTGAGCAACTCTATATCCTTATCAATGATCAATAACTTAGCGGCAGGAATCACTTTAACAATTTTTGAAACGTCTTCGTTAAAGTGCGGCATGATCACAAAATGCCCATATTTGTTGATATTGTTATTGATTAACTGTTCGAAGACTTTCAGATTATAATAATGGAAGAAAATATCGATCTGATAGTTTGGACCAAGACTATTTACAAATGAGCGAAATAACTCCTCCTTATAACTGTTCATCACGTCAAAAAGGAGAAATATCTTCAATTTACTACGGATGGAAGTAGACGAGACATAAAATCCTTTTCCGTGTCTTGGGCTGATTATTCCCCTTGATTTCAATTCATTATAAGCAATAACCACTGTGTCGCGCGATACATCGTAATTGTCGCAAACGTCATTGATAGATGGCAATTTATCCTCTAACAAGAGTCGTTTGGCACGGATATGCCTGATAATTTCGTTGACCAGTTGTTCGTATTTTGGAATACTCGAATCGCTGTCTATTTTAATCTTAAGGGTCATCAGGTCATATTAATTTGACTGCAAATATCCTAAAGTTTAAGGAAACCATCGATAAAATTGATTGAAAAAGGGCTCAATGATAGATTATTTCTCAAATTATATCTTTTAACAGGCTCTTTATCCAGCCATAAAGAACTACTTGCTGCTAAGGCGAATGAATCAGGATCAAGGCTCTTTATATTCCAGTCTTCCCGACAACCTAAAATTTCGACCATTTGAGGTAACGCAGTGAAATTTACGACCATAGCCCTGATATTCAACCCGTCACTTAGTACAAGACTATCAACAAATAAAGGTTGCGAACTTTGAGATTTCATTACCTGAAAACCCTTATTTGCCAGTATAAACTTAAAAATATGAAAAACCGGGAAAATCATTCCTGCGACGGAACGAAACTCAACCGGCCAGCGTGAATCGGTTTCACCCTGAAAAAGTCCTCGTTCACCGACTGTTTCAAAATAAGTACAGCCGTTTAATCCCGATTCCAAAAGGTGTTTCAAACTTATTGCACTCCAGCCAGCTCCGAAAAGTGACATTAACCGTGCATCTACCTGTGGTGGAATCGTTTCGCCAATGAAAGTATGCTCAAAATTCTCCAGGTTGGCATTAAACCGGCGTTGCAAATTTACAGGCGAGACCCAAACTTCTTTCCCGTGCGCAAACTGCATTGCACTTTCCACCGTGTATTCCTGGGCTTTTAAATTCTCGACAAGCGATTGATTATCTGTGGCGTGCTCCTGAGGATGGATCGAATAGGAAATGAAATCTGCTTTGTCCGATTCCGGCCTGTTCCGGTTTAATTGCGCGAAATTTGCATTCGTTCCGCAACCAATTTTCACCCCCGCAATCCTCGATCTGAATAATGGTGCAATTGAATCGGTCAAAGAATCGGGTGTTGATTGAATTGTCTGATGAAACAGAATTACTCTCCCAATTTTAATATCAAAAGCCAAAACCCAATCAATAAACTGATGTGCTTGTTGGAGAGCATGTTCGTCAAGAAAAAGAGCAAACATTAAAGGATAATTCAGCATAATCGCCCCCTCGATCGCTACCGCTGCTTTTACTTTCCAGTTATCCTCAAAAAGATAAAGATCGATCCGGTAATGATCAAAAGACAACGTTTTAATAATTGATACTTCATCGGAAGACATTTTTTGCGGACGAGTCGATTGGCCTATTCCAATCTGTGGTAAAGGTTTTAACTGATCCGGGAAAAGAACAATTTGGTTGGCCGATTTTGTTTCAGAACCTTTAAAATTTTCAACTGCAACCTTTAAAAAAATTTTCTGCCTGATCTTTTCCCCTTTTTGTACCGTCGAGGGATATGGCAGGTTCAGTGGTGTGCAATAGGTTTTGAAAGAGGCATCTGTCCAGTTGCGATGATCTTCCGTTTCGAAAATATCGCCATGGAATTCGACCGTACACCTGCAATCTGAAACCTTCCATTCCATCGTTTTGATATCTTTGAAAGGCTGTGATGGACTGATATTTACCGGGAAGGTGGCGTTTTCCTTCACTTCATTACTTTGTGTGATTATACATTTCTTACTTGTACACTCTTCAACGGGATGAAGCAGGCAAAATCCGATTCTGCATTTCTGAAATGTGGTTAAAGCTTCGCCCTCCATTTCAAAACTTAAGGAACTATCAGCATCACCTTTAATTGAATAGGTTGCAATAAAATCAATATCAGCCAATCGATAATGGCAATTGTATTTAATCTGAAATGAATTCTCCTGAATGTCAATTTCTTCATGCGTTATTTCTGGTTCAACCGTTAGCCAGGCTTTACCACGAACGGCAGAATAAATCATCCTTACAATCTCAAATTCGCCGGTTGAAATGGTGCGTAACGAACCATTTTCATAAATCATGGTCAGCTTGCCTGCGCGAAGGCTGAGCCGCTTTTGCAGTTTTGCCCAACTGCCATAACAAATAGTTTCAACAGAAATACTTTTTGCAAATTCGAAAACAGGGTTCATCTTGATTTTGTTTGGGCACTATTTCGAGTCTGATGCGTTAAATGTTTGCACGTAATATTACTGAATATCAATCTATAATTTCAAATTTCATTTTTTGATTGTTCACGATCACAAAATAATCACCACTTTCCAGGAACCGTTTGCCATTCGAATCAACGTAACTTAAATCGCGGTTCGGATCGATTTCAAATTTGAAGATGGTTTTCGCACCCGGTGCCAGTTCTTTTTTATCGAAGTATTTCAGTTCTTTCATTGGTCGCGAAATAGAGCAGGCAGGATCAGATATGTACCAAAGAACAGTTTCTGTTCCGGCAACATTTCCTGTATTACTTACTTCTACCTCAACTGAAAGTTTATCTGTCTTTTTAATTTTGGTGGCAGAAAGTTTCGGGATTCCATAGTCAAAAGTGGTATAACTCAACCCATGACCGAACCAATACAGAGGTTGGGTTGATATGTCCTGATAATCACCTTGGTTGCCAGATGGGCGGGCGCTTTGACGCATGTTGTAGTAGGTAGGAATCTGTCCGGTTGTGAGTGGAAATGTGATTGACAGTTTGCCCGAAGGATTGATTCGACCTGAAAGTATTCCAGCCAGAGCAGATCCTCCGGCGATGCCTGGTTGCCAAATTTCGATGATGGCATCGGCGAGTGGTTCAAGTCGAACCAGTTCCAACGGTCTGCCATTCGAAAGAATCAGCACGATTGGTTTTCCTGTTTTCTTCAATTCCTGCACAAATTTCTCTTGTATGGCAGGCAAAGCGATCGTTGAACGTGAAGCATTTTCGCCGCTCCATCCCTTTTTTTCTCCCAGGCAAACCAAAATTACATCCGATTTTTTGGCGAGGGAAATGGCTTCGGAAAAACCCGATTCATCGTTGCCATCGAAGTCACAACCTTTCGCCACATCGATTTTTGCAGTAGTTCCAAATTCTTTGGTAATCCCTTCGCTAAGCGATTCGACATCGTATTCTCTTCCATTGAACGACCAGGCTCCCAGTAAATTCGACTTATCTGCCGCCATGGGACCTATCAGTGCAATCTGCCTGGCAGACGCGGTGAGGGGAAGTGTTTTGGACTCATTTTTAAGCAACACCATTGACTCGGCAGCCAGCTTTTGAGCGATTGTTTTGCTTTCGGACTGAAGATAACGGGCAGATTCATCTACAACGGTTGTGTAAGGCTGGTCGAATAAACCCAAACGAAATTTGACGCGAAGAATACGGCTTACGGCATCATCAATTTTTGACATCGGTATTTTCTTTTCTGCAATGAGCGCTTTGAAGTTCTCGAAATAAATATTGTCTTTCATGTCCATTTCCACCCCAGCCATAAACGCCTTGTATCCTGCTTCTTTCCGGTCAGCCGCTACTCCCTGATTAATTAACTGTGCAATAGCATCCCAGTCAGAAACAACAAACCCGTCGTGTTTCCAGCGTTTTTTCAGGATTTCAGTTAAAGTATAGGGATTGGCAGAACCGGGAACACCGCTGATGTCGTTAAATGAACTCATCACTGTCGCGGCTCCGGCTTTTACACATGCTTCATAAGGCGGCAAATAGGTTTCCCAAAGCGATTGCATGGAAACATCGGAATAGCGATAATCGCGACCGCCTTCGGATGCTCCGTAAGCGACAAAGTGTTTCAGGCAAGCAGCAATCGAATTGGGATCGGAGAGATTTTTCCCCTGATAGCCTTTTACCGTGGCAACGCCGAACATTGCATTCGTATATGGATCTTCGCCATAACCTTCAGCAACCCGGCCCCAGCGGGGATCGCGGGCAACATCAATCATCGGTGAAAAAGTCCAGTCCACGCCGGAAAGTTTGGCTTCTTTGGCAGCAATCGCCGCGGCTTGGGTTACCAAAGCTGGATCCCACGAACAGGCCTGCGCCAGTGAAATCGGATAAACGGTCCGGAAGCCATGAATTACATCGAAACCAAACAGAATCGGGATTCCAAGCCTTGATTCTTCCATGGCTTTTTTCTGAATTTCGTTGCGCCAGACCGGGTCGGCACTGAAATAGATCAGTGAGCCAATTCCGTCAGGAATCGATTTGGTTGCTTCGCCAATGTTGTTCACATTGGTGTTCAGCCCGGCCGTGTATTGGTTGAGCTGAAGGATTTTTTCGTCGAGGTTCATCTTCGATACCAAATCTTTGATCCGCGATTCGATCGGTGCCTTTTTGTCTTTGTAAATCTGGGCTTTCAGCGAAAGCTGAAAGGCTAAAATGATTGATAATAAAATTGAAATTCGTTTCATTGTTTAAATTGGTAAATTGATTATCCAGATAAATTTTTCTCGACAATATTACTGATTTCTACTCTTCGCCGCTATTCATTAATTGTTTTTCAATTAATTGCCTTAATTCTTCCTTATCAGGCAAATATAGTTGGTACTTGTTGACAAACAATTGCGACGAAAGGTTGTGCATGGCATATTGTACCAGTAAATCGTCCTTTTCTTTTGCCAATACAATGCCAATGGGTGGATTGTCGCCTTCGGTGTTTTCCTCGTTTTCGAAATAGCCCAGATACATGTTCATTTGTCCAACATCTTCGTATCCGGCTTTTTCTTTTTTTAAGTCAATTAGGACGAAACATTTAAGTATGCGATGGTAAAAGACCAAATCAACATGATAGTGAGTGTTCCCAAGCGTAACCCTATATTGACGGCCAACAAACGCAAAACCTTTGCCAAGTTCAAGCAAAAAATGTTGCAAATTGTCTATTAATCGTTTTTCGAGGTCAGTCTCACTTAGGTGATAAGGTTCCGGAATTTTTAGAAATTCGAAGACATAAGGATCTTTAAGTAAATCAGTAGGCTTTACAATACTTTGACCTATTGAAGAAAGTTTTAAAATTTCCTCTTTATTTTTTGATACAGCCAAACGTAAATAGAGTGATGAGTTTTTTTGCCTTTTTAACTCTCTCACATTCCAATTCTCGATTTGGGATTGAACTTCATAAAATTGTCTTTCAACCTCATTATCAATGAGTATAAGCTCACAGAAATGCGACCAACTAAGTCTATCCAATTTTCCAGACACTGTCTGGAAAATTGGATAGACAAGAAAGAATTGACGCATTAAGTAAACGTTGCTTAAGCTAAAACCTTTGACATGTACACGGGTTAAATCCTTCGAAAGATTTGCAAGTAAGGCTTTACCGTATTTTGCCTTAGTTTTACCACCCTGCTCAAATTCAATGATGTGCTGACCTATTTTCCAATAAGTCTCCACCATGTTCGAATTTACAGCCGAAATGGCTTTCCGTTGACCTAATGCGTAGGTTTCGGAAATTTGACTTATCAGATTTTGATAATTATCCGGAAGCTTGTCAAGTTCATTTTCCATCATTCAATTATCATTTTAATTCTTTTTATTTTTCAAATTCCGGAGCCAGCGGCATCCGTGGCTTTCCACCTCCACCTACCGATGTTGCCGTGTTGTTGTCAACCACGTGCAAATTAAGGAAAATCCGATCCATGTCGCGTGCCCATGCCGAAGTTTTATCTTTGGCTTTCATCGAAAAGCCCCAGTTCTTTCTGAAATCATCGTCGAACCGACCTTCAGGCGACCATTCCGTCATGATGGCATACACATCCCAGGCCGTGTCGTCAACCAGATAAGCGCCATAATTCTGAAAGGCTTCAGCCAAAATACGGGCAGGTTTGGTTTCGAAGCCAATCGAATCGAGGTTCATTTTTACCGGAAGTGCCAGCAATGCGCCCATCCGGCATTCTTTTACGATTTCAGAATGACGATCCTTGTAATAATTTCCGGCGGCATAACCATCAGCCGATTTTCCGGGCCAGCGGAATCCTTTGGTTTCGGCATCGTAATAAACATTCTTTTTGGCGTAGATATTTACTTTCAGCGCATGCCTGACTGGTCCTGAAGTGGGCGACAGTTCGCGCAGACGAAGCGTCCCACCAATGGCTGATAGTCCGGTGGCTCCATGTGCTCCATACATTCCATCTCCGTAAATATCAACATCAGGGAATAGGTATTGCGATGTTGCCGGCTGCCCTTTTGTACAATGGGCAAATGGTTGGGTTTGTTTGATCGTTCGCCTATCAGGCATTAGCACAGCAAGTCCCGCATTGGGGGTTGCTCCGTCCCAGGTTTCCGGACCGACTATCCATGATTGCGGAACGGGAGCCGGGAAAAGTACTTTACCTTCGACTCCGCAGCGACTTTTTGTGCGATCCCAGCCTGCAAAGTTTTCGGCAATATCCATCAAAGGCACATCGGGCGACATCACGATGTAATCCTCGTCGATGGTCATTCCGGCTGCCATTGCTTTTTCAATATGTGCATGAACATATTTAGCTTCAGTACCAATCGGCATATTCCATATCGAAGTTGGCGAGAACGGCCATTTCAAGGGATAGCGGGTTTCTTCGGGATTTCCATTTGAGATACCCTGACAAGCCATGGCAACGGCAAAAGTGTAAAGCAATAAAATTTTATTCATTAATGGTTTTATTTTGCGGAAAACAACATCGCGCCATGCGCCGGAACACTGATCGTGATTCCTTTCCCAATAGCTCCCAAATCGGATTTTAGCCAGAGGTTGCGAAGGACCGATTGGCTTTTAATACTGCATTCTTCAGGAGTTATCATAACTTCGGATACCTGATCAGAAACATTCAGGATGGCAATATATTTTGACTTGTTTTCCTTGTCATCGGCTGTCCAAATGCTGATTCCGTTTTTAAAACTGATTTCCTTGTTGTTAGTGGAATGTTGATTAACCCGCAGCATTTCGTCGTTGGTTAAAAGCGAAACGGTGAAATCATCGTTGTCGGGCATATTTCCGCCAATCATCAACGGTGAACGGAAGATCGACCATAAAGTCATCAGGAAATATTGTTCGTCTTTCGTAAAATTGGTATAACGTGGTTTTCCATCTTTCAATTCTGTTCTGATATTTAGTTTGCCTAACGGAAGCATGTCAGCATCAGGCCAATGTCCTTCAGTAACCATTGGTGCCCAATCACGGCAAAGCTCCAACTGGCGTTTCAATGCCGACCATTTATCCCAGAAATCGCCCGATATACGCCACATATTGGCATTTTCGCGCAAATGTTTCGGGTTTCCAATAAAGGCCGGGCCAGGAGAAAGGCTGAGTACGATTGGGCGGCCGCAATTCAATATGGCTTTGTGAACTGCCTCAATTTCATCGGCATGATAAGGAGACGAAATGTCATCAACTTTGATGTAGTCGACACCCCATTCGGCATATAGCTCGAAAAGTGAGTTGTAGTATTCCTGAGCTCCCGCTTTGGTCAGGTTCAAACCGGTTAATCCGCCATACCAAACACAAGTATCGGCTAAATTGGCAACTTCGGCAGCTTTGGCCGTCGAGTTTTTGATCGGCGTATTTCCGGCGATTGCCTGACGGGGAATACCACGCATGATGTGCAATCCGAATTTCAGGCCTTTGGAATGAACATAGTCGGCAAGTGGTTTTAGCCCTTTTCCGCCTTCAGATGATGGATGAAGTTTTACTGAAGGAATTAAGCGGCCAAATTCGTCGATGTATTGCTCCGGGCGACGGTTTTGAAATTTTTCAGCCGAATTCTGATCATCGCAATACCACAGGAAGTCAACCACCACGTACTGCCAACCGAACGATTTCAGCTTTTCAGCCATGTAGTCAGCATTGGCTTTCACTTCAGCCTCGGTCACATTTCCTCCAAAGCAGTTATAGCTGTTCCAACCCATTGGAGGTGTTTGAGCCAGTTGAATCTCAGGTTTTGCAACCGTTTTATCGGGCGTTTTTGTGGTAGGTAGAGCGCACGAGTAGCAGGTGCAGAGGGCAAAGAGCAACAAATTTCTGAAGACGATTTTTTTCATGATGAATATGATTATAAGTTGTTTGCAATTAATTGGCTGAACCGGCAAATTTTTTGTAAATATCCACAAAATTCTTGCGATATCCGGTTTCTGAAAATTGTTTAGGAAGCTTTTGAAGCACAGCATTTTCTGCATTTTTATCCTGAATTAATTGGTTTCTACCGAGCAGGAAGTCTGCCTTACGAACTGTTCCATATACATGCAAAACATCCTGACTTACTGAATTTGCGATCAGTTGATTTCCATCGAAAACAGTGATGCCAGTACAATCGAAATATTTCTGAAAAATGGCATTCAGACTTTCCTTTTTTGTTGAACCTTTCTCTCCGTTTGGTCCTGAAAACCGGACTTCGCGGGCGATAAATGTATTTCCGGTGAAATTCAGGTTGGAGCAAAGCGGGTAGCTGATTGTTTGCAGGCCTTCGTCGATAAAAATATTGTTTTGCATCAGCAAATCGTTGGCCATGTGGTGATGCACCGGCACGAGGGTATTGACTGCCAGGTTATTCTCCATGATGCAATTTTTCGCCAACTCGTCGAAATAGTAGGTCCAGCCTTCGGTGGTATTTCCTTTCCGGCAAATCACGGCATTGTTGCGGTAAATCATAGAATCGACTCCGCCCGTGTAAATTGCGCCACCATCGACCATCATCTGCTTGAAATCGTAAATGAGATTGTATTCAGCAACCGATTTCCTGCCAAGGCCATTAATAGCGCAATATGGAATATTGTACAATTCGCAGTGCGAAACCAGGTTGTTGTCGCCATCGCCCATGATACTAACAGCACCAAAATATAGCATCCCCAGATCATGAATCCCGCAACGTTCAATTCTGATGTGATTTCCATTGTAAAAAATTCCACCGGCACCCGTTTCAGAGAATTCGCAATCAGAAACCGAAATGTCTTTTCCCGTCAATTTAGCTGCCCAACCGGCCACATTTTTAACCTGAATGTTTTTCAGTGTTAGATTGTTCACCTGATCGGCGACGATGGCACCTGTAATATTTGCAGTTGCATAACCTGTATTGCAAATCGGGGCTCCGGAACACGAAAACTCAAGATTCGACATACTTATTTCTGAAGCATTTTTGGCAATTTGAATGATGTGTGATTTTGTAGGAATCATGGCATTTAAAGATGCTGCATTTTCATACTGAAATGGCCAGTAAACCAATTTCCTATGGCGACGGTCAACAAACCATTGCCCGGGTTTGGTCATCCCTTCTCTGATGTTCCATACGATATACTGGTGTGTTTTTTCACCGGCCCACGAGGCAAAAGCGCCAGCCGGATGCGTGGCGGCGTTGGCAAATTTCAGGCTGTGCTTAATGGTGTCGATTCCGGAAAGTGCCACATACGAATCATCCCAGGCATGAAAAACAGTGAGTTCAGCATTTTTTACATCCAACCATGAACCGATATCTGCCGGATCATAAATTAAAGTGGTCAATTCATCTTCAGTTGGTTTTTTCGACCAGCCACCCTGCGAGCTCTGCCACAAATATGGCCATTCGCTCTTATGTCTGTAAGCGCCTGTTTCCGGCAGACGTGCCCGCTGGCGAAGACTGTCGTTAATAACCAATATCCTGAAATCTAATGCTGGCCAAAGCGAATCGGGTATTTGTGCTTCGAGCAATTTGCCTTTTTGCTCCCATTTTCCAAAAAACCGGCCTCCATAAAGCCTGACTTTTTTGCCAGCTTCTCCTGAAATATTCAAGCCCGAATCTTTATCGGTCAGCGTAACCGAAACATCGTAATAGTTTCCTTCAGAAACGACAATTCTTCGGACTTTTGAGTTTCTGGATAAATCCAGGGCCTTTTGCAAAGTTGCAACCGGATGCGACTTTGAACCACTGTTCCCGTCATTCCCCGAGTTAGCGACATAAATTGCTGATTCATTGCAGGAAGTGAGAAAAAAGCAAATTGCCAGCATCACACTAGCTATCAGGATGAATGATTTAGACATCATGCTATATTTTTATTATTTGACGCTTATTATCCCCAGTTCAACGAATCCGCTCGCATCAGTTTGAGTCGCCTTGATGCCAATTTGAATGAGCAAATTTTCCTGCGATTGATCAATCAGCTTAAATTTTAAGGTGTAAACTCCCTTTTTAGTACTTGCCGGAATCTCGATTTGATAGTTTTCTGTTTTGCTTATACCGGGCAGCCAATTTTTATTTCCCGAATCGATTGGCTTGGTTTCGAACGAATTGGCCGGATCCTTTGACTCAAACCTGAACACCAAACCGAACTTGTTGTAAGCCGGGGCAATTCCTTTGTTCAACCAGTTGATCGAAATTTCGTTGTGCCCAATGTTCAGTACAGAATCATAAGTGGCACTCACCGGAAAATACCAATAGCCACATCTGTTGGCCAGTTCGTTGGTTAAATCGGGGTTATCGGCCAGCCATTCTTCGGCATATCCGTGGTAGCCAATGTAAGTCGCATGCATTGTTTCGATGGCTTTGCGTAGTACTTCCGCACCCGAATAACCATATTTCGCGATCTTTTCGGCTCCGTTTTTGCCAAGCCAGTTGCCGTCTTTTTTAACCATTCCATAATGTTGAAGTTCAAAAACAATTGGCTTTTTCAGGTACAATGGGTCGTAAAAACGCGGATGACTTACCGACCACGTATTAAGGTTATTTTGCAGGTACCAATCAACCAGAGGGCTATCGTCGCGAAGCGAAATTCCATTCGCGGTAGCATATTCGTAAAGAGTTTTCACGTCAGCATCCTGTTTCCCGTAATACAGCAAATCGTCGGTGCAAACCAATTGGGTCTTTTTGTAGTTTTTCAGGAAGATATCGATGTTGGCTTTTACTTCGTCCACGGTGGGGGGCACTTTGGTTGAGAAATGGGTATGTCCTTCGCCCCATTCGCCAATACTGCCAATATCGATGTAACTTACCCAAGGTTTTCCATCGTATCTTTCGGCAAAAGCGCGATTGAAATTGTCAAGTTTTTCGAGGTAAATGGGGTCGTTCCATTTGGGTGTCCATGACTTGATTCCGCCGCTCATCGCCACCGTTCCTTTTGCACCGGCTTTTTC
>JAAFHB010000185.1 GCA_010906965.1 Mariniphaga sp.
TTCGCTAGGAACCGGTCAGTCATTGGCAGGTCGCGGAGCAGGAACTTACTACGCATATGTAACAGGCGATTGCGGAACACCTTTTGAAGCAAGTGTAACCATCGGTGCAAAAACCATTGTAGCCATCACTTCAGCTTCTGCTGATGCTTCTTCAGTATGCCCCGGCGCTACAGCAACTCTGACCGCCAACGGTGTGGCAGGAACAAATGCTGTCGTTAAATGGTACACAACATCAGGGGGTACCGGAACTTTGCTTGGAACCGGTCCGACATTGGCAGGTCGTGGACCAGGAACTTATTTCGCAAGGGTAACAGGCGATTGCGGAACACCTGTTGAAGCTAACGTAACTGTCAACTCCAGCATTAATGTAGGAATAACCTCTATTACAGAAACAACCAATACTGTGTGTTCAGGCAATACAACAATCCTGACAGCCAATGGTGTATCTGGAACAGATGTTCTTGTAACATGGTGGACAGGAGCGGGAGGTACCGGAACTAACCTGGGGACGGGCATGACATTAGCTAACCAGGGACCAGGAACCTACTTTGCAAGGGTAACAGGGGATTGCGGATCACCTGTTGAAGTAAGTGCAACTATAAACACCCAAGTTGCAATAGCTATCTCTTCAGCTACAGCAGCTTCCACATCGTTGTGCACAGGCAGTACCACCACCCTGACAGCCAATGGAGTGGCAGGAACAAATGCTGTGGTAACCTGGTGGACTGGTACTGGAGGTACGGGAACTAACCTGGGTACTGGACTGACTTTAGCTAATCAAGGGCCAGGCACCTATTATGCAAGGGTGACAATCGATTGCGGATCAGCTGTCGAAGCAAGAGTAACAGTGTCTTCCATGGTTAATGCAGCGATAACTTCCGTTACCGCAATTGCTGGTTCGGTCTGCCCTGGCACAACAACAACCCTTACTGCAAATGGTGTTGCAGGAGCAAATGCAGTTGTCAACTGGTATTCAACAACAGGGGGTACCGGAACCACTCTTGGTACCGGCCTGACTTTAAACAACCGTGGACCCGGCACTTACTTTGCAAGAGTAACAGCCAATTGCGGATCAACTGCCGAAGCAAACATAACTATCACATCCCGGGTTAATCCGGTTATAACTTCGGCTACCGCTGTCGCCGCCACTCTCTGCCCTGGCACAACAACAACCCTTACTGCAAATGGTGTTGCAGGAGCAAATGCAGTTGTCAACTGGTATGCAACAACAGGGGGTACCGGAGCCACTCTTGGTACCGGCCTGACTCTAAACAACCGTGGACCCGGCACTTACTTTGCAAGAGTGACAGCCGATTGCGGATCACCAGTCGAAGCAAGTGTTACTGTGTTTTCAATGGTTAATACAGCGATAACTTCCGTTACCGCAACGGTTGGTTCGGTCTGCCCTGGTACAACAACAACCCTGACTGCAAATGGTGTGGCAGGAACAAATGCCGTTGTCAACTGGTATGCAATAACAGGGGGTACCGGAACCACTCTTGGTACCGGAATGACATTAAACAACCGTGGACCCGGCACCTATTACGCCAGGGTAACGGGCGATTGCGGATCGGCTGTCGAAACAAGTGCAACAGTTACCTCTGAAGTTGCGTTAGCGATCACTTCAGCTACTGCGGCGTCGACTTCTTTGTGTGCTGGTAATACAACAATACTGACAGCCAATGGTGTAACAGGAACAAATGCACTGGTAATATGGTGGACAGGTGTAGGTGGTACGGGATCTAACCTGGGCACCGGAATGACATTAAACAACCGTGGACCAGGAACCTATTATGCAAGAGTAACCAGCGATTGCGGATCAGCCGTAGAAGCAAGTGTAACCGTCACCTCTAAAGTTATTGTAGCCATCGCCTCCGCTACCGCGGAGGCCAGTCCGATCTGTTCGAATGCAACAACAACACTGACGGCCAATAGCGTGTCAGGAACAAATGCCATTGTAACCTGGTGGACCGGAACCGGTGGTACTGGAACAAACCTGGGCACAGGTCTTACCTTGGCTAATAAAGGACCGGGCACTTACTACGCAAGGGTAACGGGCGATTGCGGATCGGCGGTCGAAGCCAGTGTAACCATCAGCTCTAAAGTTAATTTTGCGATCACTTCCGCAACTGCATTGGTCAATCCTATCTGTTCGAATGCAACAACAACACTGACTGCCAATGGTGTGGCAGGAACAAATGCCATTGTAACCTGGTGGACAGCTTCAGGTGGAACTGGAACAAACCTGGGAACAGGACTAACATTAAACAATAGAGGTGCCGGTACTTATTATGCAAGGGTAACGGGGGAATGCGGATCGGCTGTCGAAGCAAGTGTAACGGTCACCACCGATATTCAGAATCCAACGATCACTTGTCCTCCCAATGTTTATGCATTTTCCGATGCAGGAAAATGTACTGCTTCAGGTTTAAATATTGGAACACCGATAACTGTAGACAACTGCTCGGTAGAAAGTGTAACCAATAATGCACCAGTTGTTTTTCAGATTGGTAATACCTTGGTTGTATGGACAGTAACAGACGGAAGTGGTAACAAAGCAACCTGCACCCAGACAGTGAATGTTGCCGGCATTGTTGATGCCTTCAATGATGAAGGGTCGGTAAACGGGTCAACAGGAGGTCCCGCAGTATCAAATATATTAGTCAATGACTTTCTGAATTGTGCAGTTGTCAACCCATCGGAGGTAACGGCAAGTTTTATAAGTTCAACCAGTCCCAATATTTCATTAAATGGACTGTCGGTAGTTGCAGCTCCAGGTACTATTGGCGGAGTTTACAAACTGACTTATCAGATCTGCGAAAATAGGAATCCAAACAAATGCGATCAGGCCGAAGTTACAGTTACGGTAATTTCAACAAATGATCCACCTGTTGTTACCGGCAAAAGAGTTTCTACACCTGAGAATACTCCAATTACCATCTGTTTGCGCATAACTAATCTGGAAACAGTATCAGCATATACGGCTTCAATTTGTGTTAATCCAGGCAATGGAACTCTTGGCGTGCCTATAATTGCAGGAAATGAGGTTTGTATCGACTATACCCCGGCGTTTAATTTTTCTGGAACCAATAATTTTTGTTTAGAGTTATGTGGAAACGGTTTACCAGCGTTGTGTGACACTGCAACTGTTATCGTTAATATTATCAAGGTAAACCGACCTCCTGTGGTCTCTGATATTACCAAAACTATTGATGAGAATCAGACATTAGTGTTTTCGAATAGTGACTTCACTTCAAAATTCACTGATCCCGACAATGATAACCTGGTGAAAGTGAAAATAACCTCCCTGCCGCTCAATGGGAAACTGAATATTTCGGGTACTGATGTGACAACAGATCAGGAGATTTTATTTGCGGATATATCTAAGCTGGTGTTTGTCCCTGAAAAAGATTATTCAGGAGAAATATCCTTTACATGGAAAGGGTCAGATTCAGAAAATTACTCGGTATTACCGGCTAGCGTTTACATCATAATCACACCCCTGTCAATTTTTATTCCGGAAGGATTTTCACCTAATGGTGATGGGGTGAATGACTATTTTATCCTCCAGGGAGCAGAAAGATATACGATAGATTTAAAAGTTTTTAACAGATGGGGTAATTTGGTTTATTCAAGTAAGCAATATCTCAATGACTGGGGTGGATTATCCAATGCCGGAGTGCTGATCAGTAATCAATTACCAGTAGGGACTTACTTCTACATTGTCAAATTCAACAACGGGGAAAAGGAGAAAATTGGCTATCTTACTATAAACAGGTAATTATATGATTAAAAAACACTACATATTATTACTAATGCTCAGCATTTCCATACGTGCATTTGCCCAGCAGGATCCAATGTATTCACAATATATCTTCAATGGATTACTAATTAATCCTGCCTATGCCGGAACTCGTGAAGTTTTAAATGCAACCATGCTCTATCGCAATCAATGGGTCGGCATCCCAGGTGCGCCAAAAACAGGTGTTTTTTCAATCGATTCGCCTGTCAGAAACCAGAAAATTGGGCTTGGTTTAAATGTGAGTTTTGATAAAATTGGAGTAACGAGTCATTCTGCAATAACGGGTATATATGCTTATAAACTTCGATTTTCGCAGGGCTCTCTCACTTTTGGCATACAGGCTGGTGTTGGATTCTTTTTTTCCAATAATACTTCAGTAAAAACCGATAATACACAAATTGACGTGGCATTTCAAGCGGATTACAAGGAGACTTTACCAAATTTTGGGGTTGGAATGTATTACCAGACAAATCGTTTTTTTGCAGGATTTTCAATTCCCCAAATGCTGGGATCTGAAATACACCAGGCAATCTACGGTAATCAACAGAATGACCTTGATTTCGTATTGGTTAATCACTATTTTGTATCTTCCGGATACCTTTTTGATTTAAATCCTGATCTGAAATTTCAATTATACACGTTGTTGAAATTTGTCGATGGTGCACCAATCGAAAGTGACTTTAATGGTATCCTGTGGTTTTCTGATTCAATTGCCTTTGGTTTATCTTACCGAAGTATAGCTTCTGTTGGCTTCCTGTGTCAAATAAAAATAAACAAACAATTATTTCTGGGCTATGCCTATGAATATTCAACCACCCAATTGAAGGACTTTACCAGTGGATCGCATGAAATCGCATTGCGATATCAATTTGATTTTTCGAGGGGAAAGATTTCAACCCCCAGATTCTTTTAATCAACAGATAAAAATGAAGGTTATATTATTGTTAATCTGTTTATTATTTTGTGCCGTGGGATCTTCACGTGATTTTGTAATGAAAAAGAAACGGGCTAACAGGTATTATAGCCATTTTGATTTTCATAGAGCCATACCTATTTATGAGAAGATTTTAAAAAAAGATCCGCAGAGCGCTGAAATTTACGAGAAACTGGCTAATATTTACGATCGGATTAATGACAGTCAAAATGCCGAAAGGTGCTATGCCTTTTTGACAGGGGAAAAAGATAATACGGAGATTCGTCCGTTTTTACTTTTGAATTATGCGCGGGCACTGTCCAGAAATGGTAAGTACCCACTGGCAGCTTCCTGGTATAAGAGATATCAGGAGGCCGTACCAGAAGACCCACGCGGAGCCGCATTTTCAGATGCTTATCAGAACATGGAATTATTCTACAAAGATTCAGCTTGTTATACGATCCAAAAGGCACCATTTTCATCGGATGCAGATGATTTCAGCCCGGCCTATTTCCAAAATATTATTGTGTTTTCGAGCGACCGTACTAAATTTTCCATGGTTCGTTCGACTTACAACTGGACGAAATCTTCGTATCTCGACCTTTATGTCGCAAATCCCGAAGATAAAGAGGCGAATCCGTTTTCAAACAAACTGAATTCTATCTATCACGAAGGTCCTGTAACATTCAGCAAAAATCAAGACACCATCATTTTTACCCGAAGTAATTATTTCAATTCCCGGTTGCACAAAAGCAAAGAAGGGATTAATAAATTGAGTTTGTTTGAGGCCATATGGGATTCAAAATCAAAAACTTGGATAAATATTCAACCCCTGTCTCTGAATGATGATCAATATTCTAATGAACATCCGGCTTTGTGTCCGGATGGAACTGAGTTGTACTTTGCTTCTGATAAACCGGGCGGAATGGGCGGAATGGATCTATATGTTTCTCATCATATCACCGATTCTCAAGGGACTGGATCATGGAGTCCGCCAATCAATCTAGGTCCTGGTATTAACACCCCGGGTAACGATATGTTTCCATTTGTAGATCATCAGGGTAACCTTTGGTATGCTTCAAATGGAATTCCCGGACTTGGTGGGCTGGATGTTTTTTTTGCATGCAAATTGATGGAGGGGTTTTCAAAACCAATAAATCCAGGGTATCCTTTCAATACACGATTTGACGATTTCGGCTTCATCACCCTTGATGCGGGAGAAAGTGGTTACTTAAGCTCGGACAGGTATAACTCATTTGGTAATGATGATATATTCAGCATAAAACAATCACTCCGTCATCATAATATCTGGGTTTTCGATGAAAAGACCAAAAAAAGCCTGCCATTCACAAGAATTGTTGTTTCTGAGGAAGGTGCTGAACCTGTTACCATTCTTAGTAATAGCAAAGGCAGGGAGGATATTAAGGTAAACCCGTTTAAATCCTACCGGTTTTTGGTCGCCAACAAAAATTACAAAGATAGTCGGCTCGAATTTCGCAGAGAAAAACTACAAGAATTGGATACAATTAAAGTGGCATTGGTCAGAGAAGCTCCGTTATTAATGCTGAAAGGATTTATTTTTTCGGCAACCGATAATAAACCAGTCCAAGGTGCTACAATAGTTTTAAGGAATAAGTTCCGATCATTCAATGAGGAGTTAAAATGTGATGCAAATGGTTTGTTCCAGTTAGAATTACAGCCTGAATCAGATTATCAGATCAAAGTTGCCAAAACTGGAACCAAAATAAAATGCTGGCCGGCAACTATTAATCTCTCAACCAAAGGAATCAGGAAGGATTCAACATTTACACCATCCATACCTGTCTATTTTGCAGGTGATGTAATTGTCATGAAAAACATCAATTACAAACTTGACAGATGGGATATATTACCTGAAACAGCCAAAGAACTCGATCATCTTGTTTTATTGATGAACGAAAATCCTGAATTATCAGTTGAGTTAAGATCACATGCAATTAGCACAGACAGTAAAAAATACAATATGGAATTGGCACAATATCGTGCCGATGCAGCAGTGAATTATGTCAGATCAAAAGGGATTACGGCCGGCAGGATCGTTGCCATAGGATACGGGGAGACCCAATTAATAACTAAATCCCCCAATGGATTCGATAGGTCTCCTGATCAAAATCGTCAAAGCAGCAGAACTGAAATTTTCATTCCAAATAATGTAAAAAAAATGTAAATCAGACTAAGAGCGACTACTCCGTTAATAAATATATTTATGCAATATCAGAATGGAGACCCTTCTGTTAATTGGTCACCCGGTTTTCCAAAACCTGAAGTGGGTAATTTGACGCCTGCTGAGGCAAATTCATCATTCATTTTTGAGCGATAGATCGCCTCTTTCTTCCCTTCTCCAAGATCATCGGGCATTGTTCCCTGTGAAACCTCTTCAAGATTAGTGAATTTAGCAAGCGAAGCCTTAAATGCCAACTGAACATCACCGACTGAGCCGTTACGATGCTTGGCAATGATAATTTCGGCAACACCCATCAACGAGTTTCCATCTGCATCCTGTGTGATTCCGTAATACTCTGGCCGGTGAATAAACATGACCATATCTGCATCCTGCTCGATGGCACCCGATTCACGTAAGTCAGATAGCTGCGGACGTTTCCCGTCGCGCGATTCAACCGAACGGTTCAATTGCGAAAGTGCAATAATTGGCACATTTATCTCTTTGGCAATAGCTTTCAGGTTTCGCGAAATTGTACTGACCTCCTGCTCGCGGTTACCTTTTACGTCGCTGCCGGCTGTCATTAACTGAAGGTAATCGACAACTACGATTCCAATGTTGTGTTGCATTTTCAATCTCCGGCATTTGGCCCTGAATTCGAAAACAGACAAAGCCGGGGTATCGTCGATGAAGAGCGGGGCGTTTTCCAGATTTTTAATCCTGCGGTTAAAAAGTTCCCATTCCCAATCTTCGAGTTTGCCGCTTTTTATTTTCTCTGATCCGAGTTCTGTTTCTGCGGCAATCAATCTGTTAACTAACTGTATGGAGGACATTTCCAACGAGAAAAAAGCAACCGGAACATTTTTAAGTACTGCCATATTTCGGGCCATCGACAGTACAAAAGCAGTTTTACCCATCGCTGGGCGTGCTGCAATGATCATTAAATCAGTATTCTGCCAGCCTGATGTGATTTTATCGAGATTCGTAAATCCCGATGCAATTCCGCTCAATCCATCCGGTTTCTTTGCATTTTCCTCAATTCTTTCGATGGCTTCGCGAAGCAATGGTTTTATTGGCTGCGACTCTTTCGAGATATTTCCCTCTGTAACTTTGAAAAGTGATGCTTCCGCGTAATCGATCAAATCGTCCAACTCCATGGAATCGTCATACGATTTAACCTGAATTTCGGATGCAATCCTGATCAATTCGCGCTGAATAAATTTTTGAGCGATGATGCGGGCATGGAATTCGATGTGTGCAGCCGAAGCGACTCTACTGGTTAATTGCGTGATATAAATTGGACCACCTACTTCATCCAGTTCCTCCCTGTTTTTCAACTCCTGGGTAACCATCAGAAGGTCAACTGGTTTTTCATTCGCAACCAAATGCTGAATAACCTTGAAAATTTTCTGGTGCTCTTCCTTATAAAAACTTTCAGACTTAAGAATTGCAGCGACAGTAATATATGCGTCTCGTTCGAGCATCAATGCTCCAAGTACGGCTTCCTCCACCTCAGGTGCCTGTGGTGGTATTTTCCCATATTGAGCATTCAACTGCTCAATGGTCATTTTCGATTTAGTCTTGTTACGGAAATTATTTGTTTCGGCAGGCATAACGAATGTTTAGCAAAAAAGATATTTTAATTATTTCGTAATAATTAACTGAAATAGTGTGCGATAGATTAATAATCAAAGCAACATTCAATCACCGTACTCCTTTGATGAATGATGGTCTTATCCCTTCAAAAATAGCATTCAATTCCGGATTTTGAAACCTGACAATGCGCATAGAATAAGGTATCAGTTCCCTGCTCAGGCGCTTGGGCTTCGCATAATAATTGTGAACACCTGAACGAACATGGTTATTCACAAAATGTTGAAATCTTTTGAAGAGTGCAAGTGCCTGAAAAACCGTTATCTGCCAATATCAGTTTTTCATCCCTGACAGAATGATATCGGTTAATAAATCGGTCATATTCAGTCCCATTGCCTTGATTTGTTGCGGAATAAAACTGGTTTCGGTCATTCCTGGAACGGTATTTACCTCCAAAAAATAGAAGATTTCGTCTTTTAGGATATAATCAATACGCACAATACCGCGACAACTGCAGAGGTCGTATATTCGGGAAGAGAGGGCCTGAACTTTCAGTGTTAACTCTTCAGAAATTCTGGCAGGTGTAATTTCGTCGGCCATCCCAGGGATGTATTTCGATTCGTAATTGAAGAATTCGTTTTTTGGAATTACTTCAGTTACCGGCAAAACTAATTTCCGCTGTCCGGTTTTGACAACTCCAACAGTAAATTCTTTCCCATCAATGAATTGTTCTATAATTGCTTCGGGACTTTCGTCAAGTGCCTTGTTCACCGCCTCAACTAATTCGTTAGCTTCCTTCACTTTGGTTATACCAAAACTTGAACCTCCTGCACTTGGCTTTACAAACAAGGGAAGGCCTAATGATGCGATGATCTGTTCTGAACTGTACTTTTCGCCGGTGATCAGGCGTACTGATTGGGCCATTGGAATGTCAAAGCTCCTTAAGTAAT
>JAAFHB010000186.1 GCA_010906965.1 Mariniphaga sp.
ATTACCTTGCAGTTGTGGATCATGAAATAGCCGGTTCATTGCTGACCACTTTTGAATGGAGCGACTGGCGCAATGGTACGGTGCTTTGGATCCAATCGGTTTACGTCGACCGGAAATTCCGTAAGCTTGGGATTTATGGTACGCTTTACGAATACATCAAAGCGCTGGTTGCTGCCGACGAATCATTGAAAGGAATCCGGCTTTATGTCGATGAGTCTAACAAAGGAGCACGCGAGGTGTATGCCTGTCTGGGGATGAACGGCGAACATTACCGGGTGTTTGAGTGGATGAAGGATTAAGATTTTACCTTCAGACGGTTGTAAACCATTGAAGTGGTGTTTCGAATGAATGAAGCTTCAACTTTTCCTGATACCATAAGCCATACCTCTTTTAGTTCATCTCCCCATTTCCTCTTTCAGGTATTTGGCAGTGTATGACTTGTTCATCTTAATGATTGCTTCGGGTGAGCCGCTGCACAGCAACTGACCGCCATCTTTACCGCCTTCGGGACCAATGTCGATGATGTAATCGGCCACTTTTATCACTTCCATGTTGTGTTCAATCACAATCACGGTGTTTCCTTTGTCAACGAGTTTGTTAAGCACTTCGAGCAATACCCGGATATCTTCGAAATGGAGACCTGTTGTGGGTTCGTCGAGGATATAGAGCGTCATGCCGGTGTCGCGTTTACTAAGTTCGGTAGCAAGCTTCACACGCTGCGATTCGCCACCCGACAAAGTGGTGGATGCCTGTCCCAGTGTAATATATCCCAGACCTACTTCCTGTATCGTACGTAACCGATGGACAATGGCAGGGATGCTTTCGAAAAATTCAACCCCCTGGTTAATTGTCATATCAAGCACATCGCTGATCGATTTTCCTTTAAAACGCACCTCAAGTGTTTCGCGGTTGTATCGTTTTCCGTTGCATTTATCGCAATGAACATACACGTCGGGAAGGAAATTCATCTCAATCACTTTCATCCCGGCGCCCTGACACTCTTCGCAACGTCCGCCTTTTACATTAAACGAGAAGCGGCCCGGTTTATAACCCCTGATCTTCGCTTCTGGTAAGAGCACAAAGAGGTTTCGTATGTCGGTGAAAACGCCTGTATAGGTGACCGGATTCGATCGTGGCGTCCGTCCAATCGGTGACTGGTCGACCTGCACAACTTTATCGATGTTGTCGATCCCTTCTATTGAACTGTATGCCAACGGATCGAGGAGCGATTTATAGAAATACTGGCTTAAGATGGGTTGTAACGTTTCGTTGATCAACGTCGATTTACCGCTTCCGGATACGCCGGTGACGCAAATAAACTTCCCGAGCGGAAACTCCACATCGATGTTCTTCAGATTATTACCCGACGCACCCCTGATGATCAGTGATTTTCCATTACCGGGCCGGCGTGTAGCAGGGACTTCGATCTTTTTCTTTCCCGTAAGGTACTGTGCGGTCAAAGAATCGCTTTTAAGCACTTCGGATGGCAATCCGGCAGAGACAACTTCCCCGCCATGGATTCCGGCTAAAGGTCCCATATCGATCAGGTAATCGGCCTGTAACATCATATCGCGGTCGTGCTCTACCACCACGACAGAATTACCCGTGTCGCGCAGTTGCTGCAAAGAATGAATCAGCCGGAGGTTATCGCGGTGATGCAACCCGATGCTTGGTTCATCAAGGATATAAAGTACATTCACGAGTTGCGAACCGATTTGTGTGGCAAGCCTGATTCGTTGCGATTCTCCCCCCGAAAGGGTTCCCGCCGCACGGTCGAGCGACAGGTAGGTGAGTCCGACATCTATCAGGAAACGGAGCCGGGTCCTGATCTCCTTAATTACTTCAGTTGCGATCTGCAATTGCCGGCTGCTTAACCGGGGCTCGATACCATCGAAGAAGTCGGAAAGCTCACAGACATCGAGTTGTGCCAGTTCTGAGATGTTCTTCCCGTCAATCTTAAAATGAAGGGGCTCCTTTTGAAGACGTTGACCGTGACATTCGGGACAAACCATGCTTTTATGAAACTGGTCGGCCCATTTCTGTGCGGTTTTGGAAGGGTTATCGCTTTTCTGATTCAGAATGTATTTAACGATCCCTTCGTAGGTCATCATATAATCAATCGAACTTCCTAAAGGAGAGTTCTTCAGTTGTATTCTTTCGCCTGTTCCGAACAGGATGGCATTGAGCGAATCTTCGGCAATCTCCCCGACAGGTGTTTTCATTGTGAAGCCATACTTGTCAGCGAGCGCTTCGATCTGCCAGAAAATCATCGTATTCTTTTGAGGACCAAGCGGTGCAATTCCCCCTTTGGCAATCGAAAGGGTAGGGTCGGGTACGAGTTTCTCGAAATCAATTTCGGTGATCTCACCCAGTCCGTTGCATTTCTGACAAGCTCCCTGTGGAGAGTTGAATGAGAAACTATGTGGGGCGGGATCGTTGTAGGAAATGCCGGTAGTCGGGCACATCAGGTGACGCGAAAAGAAACGGGTATCGCCAGTTGCCTGATCGAGGATCATGATGATTCCCTGACCATGCTTCATCGCAATATCAACCGAGTTGTGCAGCCGTTTCCGGTCACTCTCTTCGACAACCAATTTGTCAATTACTACCTCAATGTTGTGGTTCTTATAACGGTCCACTTTGTAGCCGTGCGACATCTCGCAGATTTCGCCGTCAACGCGTGAATAGAGAAATCCTTTCTTTCGGATCTGTTCGAAGAGTTCGCGGTAATGACCTTTGCGTCCCCGAACAACGGGTGCAAGAATCATTGTTCGTTTCCCGCTGAACTTCTCAAGGATCAGGTTGATGATTTGCTCGTCGGTATATTTAACCATCTTTTCGCCTGTGTTGTACGAAAAGGCTTCTCCGGCACGCGCAAAAAGCAGTCGTAGAAAGTCGTAAATTTCGGTAACTGTACCGACTGTGGATCGGGGATTCTTATTGGTGGTTTTCTGTTCGATTGAAATAACAGGACTTAGCCCGGTGATCTCGTCCACATCGGGACGTTCCATATTTCCGAGGAAGCTGCGTGCATAGGCCGAGAAAGTTTCGATGTAACGACGTTGACCTTCCGCATAAATTGTGTCGAATGCAAGCGACGATTTTCCACTGCCACTCAGTCCGGTGATCACCGTAAGCTGATTACGGGGTATTTCGACATTGATATTTTTAAGGTTATGCTCACGCGCCCCTCTTACTACAATTTTATCTTCTTGATTCATGTAATTGGTACTCTCTTTTCAGTGGAAGAGGCAATCTATTGCGAATCTGAACTTTCGGTAAAGACAAATTTGCGATAGTTCCCGACTTCCGGAATCTTAACAGTGTATATTTTACCCTTTAGGTTTTTCAGGTTCGGTTGCCTTAACCATGGGTTAAACTGTTTAAACAATTTATAGTTGATGTTGTTCGCGCGGGCAAATTCTGTAAAGCTTTTGACGCTTCCGGCAATCTTAACCTCTTTGAAAGGAATGATGGGGTATTTCTCACTGTCACTTATCTTAAACCCGTATTTTAAAGGATCGCCGATTACTAATTTCAGGGAGAGGATACGGTAAATATACCTTGAAGTTTCTTCGTTGAGCAGCAGATCGTAATAGTTCCGGCTGTCCTGTACATCGATCTGCCGGTTCATACCGGTGATACCTGCATTATACGAGGCAGCGACCATGGTCCAGTTACGATATTTTTCAAACGAATATTTCAGGTATTTACAAGCCGCTTCGGTTGCTTTCTCGATGTGATAACGTTCGTCAACTTCCTCATTTACTTCAAGCCCGTATTGAATAGCGGCGTCTTTCATAAACTGCCAGATCCCAACAGCACCTGCTGGCGACACAATTTTATCGAGAAAACCACTCTCTGCCAATGCCAGGTATTTAAAATCATCGGGGATAGCATATTGCCTTAAGATTGGTTCGATGATCGAAAAATAGCGCCTGGTCTTTTTGAGGTAAAGCAGGTCCTGCGAATGGAAATTGGCAACGATGAGCATTTCGCGGTCGAGTGATTCGCGAACATCGAAGTTTTCGAGTGGAACAGCCTCGTCGGCAAAGTCGAGTTTTTCGGGAAGGGTGACTGCTGTAAAAAAGATCTCCTGTGGTCCGGCAGAAGTTTCAACAATTCGGTTGTTTACGGCCGGGCGCGAACTGAAAAAAAGCCCCCCAATGATCACACTAAATGCAACGAATGAAAGAAACACTAAAACCTTTGAAAGGTTGGAATTATTTTTTAAAGAGCTTTTATCTGCCATTTTAAATGAATCGATGTAGGCTCCAAAGTTAATCGTTTTGAAGGGTTATTCCAATTATTGCAATCGATCTTAATTAAAAGAGTATGTCAGGCCTGTTACAATTGCCATCTGCGAAGGTTTGTAATTGACGGATTTGTTGGAGCTTATTGAGTTGACAAAGTGTTTTAAACGTGGTTCGACAGTAAGCATGATGCGGTTGGTTATTTCATATCCAACTTCGAAACCAACTGACCCGGAATAGACAACATTGCGCATATTGGATGTTTCGCCAGTGCTGATATTTTCGCCATTCTCTGATAAGAATGCCTTGTTCCCTACCAGAATGTTGGTACTAATTCCTCCTGTAAGTCCGATAGCTATCTTTTTGTCGATTAGTTTGTACATTGCCTGAAGCGGGATTTCTATAAATCCGATGTCCTGTTTCAATACATTTTCAACCGAGCTCTTTGATGCATTACTAAACAAAGCATCAGAATTAAGAATTGCACTGGCTCGTGTATTCACCATTTTGTCAAGGTTGACTTGGCCGGCAGGGGTAGAGGCAAGGGTTGCGTTGTAAGCTACATTATTAATAAGATTTACACCCATGAAGTCTACATTTCTTGTCGTTTGACGTATGTTGTTGTAAGCAAACCCTGATTTAATGATGAGTCGTTTACTAACTTTATACCCAGCTACCATCCCACCGGAGAACGTATTTTCGGTGGTAGTTTCCTGAGGTTTATAACTTTGAGAATTGGCGTACATCAGACTACTTCCCTGGCCACTGTTTTGAGCCTGGTTGTTAAAAACAGGGGCAAACTCAGCTTTAATACTCCACCTTCCATTGTTTTTGACTGGATTGTTTTGTGCAAATGTAACTGGTTTGTCCGATGTAGTATAACTGAATGGGCGGACGACTACCGATTTTGAATCTGTCTTGTCATGAAAAATACTGTCTTTTCTTATATCGGCAATCCAGTCGGACAACTTCTTCACAATCCTGGAATTTTGGTGAAGTTCGTCCAGAAATTCTTTTTCAGAAGTAAACAGCTCCACATCTCCTGCTTTTTGCACCGTTGATGGATTGTCATTTCCCAAAATGGAGGTGCTTGCTGCAAAAGAAGCAAGTGACGAAAGCTTTGAAGAAGATGAGCGAATCACCTTTGGAGGAATTGCCGAAGTACCTGAAGTATCCTGATTTGAAGTAACAGATCGTACTTCAGCAGTTGTTGTATTTACATTTGCTGATGGTGTGATATTGCTGTTAACGCCGCGTTGTTCTGCGACACTAATTTGTTGGAAAGTATCTTTGCCTGTGGGATTTGTCATCCACCAGCCGGCAAGAAAAGCAAGGACAATAGCAGCTGCTACGCTGAGCATTTTCAGTATTGCAATGCGCCGTTCTTTTCGACGTGCATTGAGCTTTCCCTGAATATTTGTCCAAAGGTACATTGGGGGAGTTTTTTCAAAGTCACCCAGTTTCTCCCGGAATAATTGGTCTATATTTTTGTTCTCGTTTAACATAGCGTCGTTGTCACTGTATTTTTTTCTAATCCGAAATCATCTATAACTTTTTTCTGAAGAATCGCTCTCGCCCTTGACAGGTTTGATTTTGAGGTTCCTTCGGTGATTTTCATCAATTTGGCAATCTCCTGATGCGAGTATCCTTCGATGGCATAAAGGTTAAAAACCATCCTGTATCGGGGAGGAAGCTGTTGAATAATTTTCATTAAATCGTTCGCTGAAATGCCTGAAAGCGTCTCTTCCGAATACTGAATACTTTCGAAAACCATCATATCTTCAACCGGATAAAGATGATTGCTCTTGCGGAATTTTTCAAGCGATGTATTAACCATTATCCGGCGCATCCATCCTTCGAAAGATCCTTTAAATCCGAACTGGTCGATTTTTGTAAAGACACGAATGAACCCGTCCTGAAGATTATCTTCAGCTTCGGTCGCATCTTTAGAATAGCGCAGACAGACCCCGTACATTTTTGGCGCAAAATGATTGTACAGTGTCGTCTGGGCTTTTCGGTCGCCCGAGGCACATTTTTGTATCGTTTCTTCGAGGTTGGTCACTAAATTCGACTTTTAGTTAATTATAGCAAAAATCAGGCCCGAAGGAACATTAAAATTTGCATCATAAGTATTAAAGTATGTTAAAGAACGAAAAAGAAACTTATCCGCGTACGGAAGTTGTTGAGGTTGTAAAGGTCCAAATTGATTTCTCATATCTTTTAACTCCTGTAATGTGGTTAATAGGCTCTTTCGTGGTTAAGACGGATCTATTGATTCAATAGGTTGCGTGATAGTTGAAAAAAATGCAACTTTAATGTTATTTAATGCATCTATGGTATATTATCACCCTTCAAGTGTTTGAATTCTGATTATTAGGATGGAAGCGTTGATAGCGATTGAGAAAAAATTAAAGAATGAAACGATGAAAACAAAAACGAACGCGATTCTACTGGTTTTGATGTTGGCTCTCGCCAGTTGTTCAAACAATTTAGCACCGGTTCCTGAACCGGCCGATATTGTAATGACCCCAAAATCGTTGCAACTTGTAAAAACGAATAACGCTTTTACTTTCAACTTATTCAAGGCAATCCCTGAAACTCAGGGTAAGAATGTGATGGTATCACCACTGAGTATTTCACTGGCCCTTTCGATGACGCTTAACGGAGCGGATGGCTCTACGAAAACCGACATGATCAATGCATTGGGATTTTCGGATTTAAGTGTTGGCGACATTAACCAGGTTTATTTGGATCTTGTGACGGCACTCAAAAAAGCCGATCCGAATGTGGTGATGAATGTGGCCAACTCAATATGGATCATGAAAAACTTTCCGGTACTGGAACCATTCATTACAACGAATCAGAAATATTACGATGCCCGCGTTGAAAGTCTTGATTTTAACGCAGCAGCATTAAACACCATCAACAGTTGGGTAAATGAAAAGACGAATACCAAAATCCCCAAAATTCTGGATGAGATTTCGGCTGATGAGATAATGTTTTTAATCAATGCGATCTATTTCAACGGGAAATGGCAAGTACAGTTCGAAAAGTCGCAAACTCAAAACGGACCATTCACACTGGCAACAGGAGGATCGGTAAATGTCCCTTTGATGAAGATCAAAGAGTCATTTGGCTACTCGGAACAGACAGGATATGAGGCGCTAAAAATGCCTTACGGACGTGGAAAATTCAACATGGTGATTCTTCTTCCTGATGTTGGAAAAACACCTGATCAGATTATGGAACAAATGAGCCCATCGACATGGAAAACGTTACAAACCTCGCTGGAATCACCCCTGAAAGTGGATGTTTGGATGCCGCGTTTTAAGTTCACGTGGGAACACGATCTTAAAGAAATTCTCTCTTCGCTTGGAATGTCGGTGGCGTTCTCTAAAGATGAGGCCAACTTTACTAAAATTAATAGAGATGGACATCTTTTTATTACAAAAGTAAAACACAAAACATTTGTTGATGTGAATGAAGAGGGAACAGAAGCCGCTGCAGTTACTTCTGTTGGTATCGGTACCACAAGTGCAGGACCCGGCGGACCTGCGTTTCATGCCATCCGGCCTTTTATCTTTTTTATTACAGAGGAGGATACGGGTGCGATTCTCTTTGTTGGAAAAGTTGAGAATCCACTATTGGGTAATTGAAAAGCTTTTCAGACTTTTAGCGGACAGAAATTCTTTAGTTTCCGTTTAATAGAAGAAAAGCTTAGCTTTGTCAAAAATTATTTAAATGGGAATTATATTTGATCAGATTATTAATTGGTACATGGCCCATATCACTTATTGGACCATTTTTTTGCTTATGGCGGTCGAAAGTTCATTTATTCCTTTTCCTTCCGAAATTGTTATTCCCCCTGCTGCCTACAAGGCCGCAAGTGGTGACATGAATGTCTTTCTGGTTGTATTGGTGGGAACACTGGGTGCAATTGCAGGGGGATTGTTTAATTATTATCTGGCAAAATGGCTGGGCAGTAAATTGCTCATGAAATTTGCCAATACGCGTCTTGCTCACTTGATGCTGATCGATCAATCGTCGATTGAGAAATCTGAGGTGTATTTTAGAAAACACGGAAAGTCCTCTACATTAATTGGACGGTTGGTTCCCGGTATCCGTCAGCTAATTTCAATACCAGCTGGGTTAGCCAATATGAAGCTGCGTGATTTCATTCTTTATACCGCCATCGGGTCGACAATCTGGAATGTGATCCTTGCCCTTTTGGGATATTTCTTTTGGTCGCAAAAAGATGTTCTTGATAAGTATTATACAGAACTTTCGTTTATTTTCTTAGGTTTAGGTGGATTATACATTGCCTATTTGATCTACAAAGGATTTAAGAAGAACAAAACAGCGGCGGCGGAATAGTCAGCCAATTGTGACATCCGGCGGTGGGGTTCAGAGAAGTGGATACTAAGATAAAAGGTGATAGGATATCGTCCAATTACGGTATGAATCTCGTTAAATATATGCTATCATAAAAAAAGTGTGCAACGATTTTCTTCGTTGCACGCTTTTTTTATGATTATAAATCGCTTTTTAATTAGGGAAGTAGTTCCGCTAATTTCTTTGCAAGCTCTTCGCCACGAAGGTTTTTTGCAATTATCTTTCCGTCTTTGTCGAGTAGCAATGTGAATGGTATTGATTGAACGCCATATTTGACGGCGGCCTCACTCTGCCAGAATTTAAGGTCCGAAACATGATGCCAGGTTAATTGGTCATCAGCAATGGCTTTTACCCATGCCCCTTTTTCGCGGTCAAGCGAGACACCTAAAATATCGAAGCCTTTGTCTTTATATTTATTGTAGACCAAAACAACGTTGGGATTTTCTTTACGGCATGGGACACACCACGAAGCCCAAAAATCGAGCAAAACTATTTTCCCGCGTAATGATGAGAGCGCAAGTGGTGTTCCTTCAGGTGTGTTGAGCGTAAAATCGGGAGCTAAGGAGCCTACGTCTGTAATACGCATCTTATCAGCCAGTTTTTTAAGTTCAGTTACATAAACCGATGTACGAACGGACGGATCGAGAAATGCAACAAGCGTATCAACATCGTGAGCAGTTATCTCCTGTGCAAATTGCATCAATGCGACCAATGGAGAAACAGAAGATTTTGGATGCTCGCGAATGAAGTTTTTGGCATAAACTTTTTGATTTCCCATCATTGCTTCGTAGTCCATCTGGGCTTTTT
>JAAFHB010000187.1 GCA_010906965.1 Mariniphaga sp.
GCTGATGTTCTGGATGTGAAATTCAAAGAGAAAAGTATTTACGATATCCTCGAAATGACCGTTGATGAGGCCATTGTGTTCTTCTCCGAAAAAGATAAAAGCGAAGGAAAAAAGATTGCCAAAAAGTTGATGCCCTTGCAGGATGTAGGTCTTGGCTATGTGAAACTCGGACAATCATCGAGCACACTTTCAGGAGGTGAGAGTCAGCGTATTAAACTGGCATCCTTCCTTGCAAAGGAGAAAGACTCCCCTACCCTTTTCATTTTTGATGAACCTACAACTGGTCTCCATTTTCATGATATCCGGAAACTGCTCGATGCCATCAATGCACTCATTTCAAGGGGACACACTGTTATAATCATCGAACACAATACGGAAGTAATTAAAGTGGCCGACTGGATCATTGATTTAGGTCCCGAAGGTGGTGAAACAGGCGGCTATAAAGTATTTGAAGGGACTCCTGAAGATATTGTGAAATGCGAAGAATCATACACCGGGAAATACCTGGTCAATAAGTTAGGCTGAAATTTAGCTGTCAAGTACCAGTAATGACTGGTTGAGTGTTCTTAATTTGAGCACTCGCCCGGTCATTTTTATTTTCATACGCTTAGTAAACTTTTAAATATGGGGCTAAAGCCCGCAAATAGCATCTTATTCCCCCATGACATAAAGGTCGTGGCAATTCAGAATGCAATTCATTATTGCTTTTTCTTTCTATTTAAAAGCCAGTAAACAGGCACACCTGTAAGAATCAGTGTCATCCCAATGCCGGCTTCACGGGGCCGTGTTATGATTGTGTTGACGAAAAGGACAATACAGAAAATAATAAAGATGGCCGGTACAATAGGATATCCCCAAACTTTATAGGGCCGCAGAGCATCGGGCATCTTTCGGCGTAAAATAAATACACCAAGCGATGTAGCACCATAAAAGAAAAAGACGGCAAAGATGATCATATCGGTCAACTGATCGAATGTTCCTGAAAGTACAAGCACGGAAGCCCAAATCCCCTGCCAGATCAACGAATTGCCGGGGGCATTCGACTTATTCAATGTTCCGGCATGCTTTAAGAAAAGCTGATCGCGCGACATTGCAAAATAAACCCTGGGACTTGCCAATATTGTCGCGTTTGTGCATCCCAATGTACTGATCAAAATCAACATCGAAATAAACAGTGCCCCATTATCGCCCCAGAAAACCCTCACCGCTTCGATGGCTGCAATTTGGTTGCCTGATTGGTAGATCTGTTCCAGTTGCGGAATAGACAGCAGTGAAAGATAGGTAACATTCACCAGCAAGTAAATGGCGATCACCATAAAAACGCCGATTATAATGCCCAAAGGGATTTTCCTTTTTGCATCCTTTACTTCGCCCCCAATAAATCCGACAGTAGCCCAACCCTGGTATGCCCAAAAGGCAGCCAGCATCGCGGTAAAAAATGCCGAAAGGGTAACCGGAACATCAGAAGTGGAGCTAAAATCAATGCTCCGGGCAGGTATTGCCTGAGGGCTTCCAAATCCAAAAACTACAATGATAAAAATGCCGGTAAACACAAGTATCAAAACCAATTTGCTCACAAAAGCACCGCTTTTTATCCCTTTAATATTGACAAAAGTGAGGATAAGAATCAGGATTATTGCCGTTAGTTTCACCGTAAAATCGGCAAACGGGAAAAAGATTCCCCCGATTGTAAAACTGCTCAGCGAAGGGAGCAAACCGGGTAAAGCAAGCATGCTATTGAGCGACTGCGCAAACACATAAGCCAATGATGAGATGGCAGCTGTCTGAATAACTGCAAATAACGACCATCCGTAAATAAATGCAAAAAACCGGTTGTAAATCTTTTTGTGATACACAAAATCACCACCTGTATCAGCCAAAATACCAGCAACTTCAGCGTTACTTAATGCGCCAAACAGCGTAATCAGACCACCGACGATCCAGGCCAGCAAAACCCATCCAGAGGAATGGAGTTCAGCTGCCATCGGGGCAATTTTTTTAAATACTCCTGAGCCAATTATATTACCAACGACCACAACGATCACATAACCTAAACCCAGTGTCTGATTAAATTTTGTATTTGTATTCATTATTTCAGTACGATGAAAGCAGTAAATCCGGTTGAATGCTTAAGGATGAACTAACCCAGTTTTAGATTTATCCGGAATAATTATAGGATCTTACCAATCGGGCAAATATACTCTTTTTGTCTGTTGCTCAACCGTCTCCTTTTTTATGTTTTCATTAATGTCTTCACCTTTCTATTTGTAGCTGGTCTTTACCTTAAAGATCTTGCAGTTAGCTGAATGTAATTATAGTATGATTTATTTTTTCCAGAAAAGAATTATAGAAAAGTCAACTTACAAAGCTCATTTCCAATTGCTGAAGCTTCTTTCGTTCAATGCGAAAGAAAATGAAAACTACGCAGGTCGAAATAAAATCAGAAATCGGACTTGCCATCCATATTCCGTTAATTCCATAGTGCATCGGAAGAATGGTTAGCAAAGGAAGTAAAAAAATAACCTGCCTAAGAAGTGTCAGAAAGAGTGAAATTTTGGCTTTCCCGATGCTTTGAAAATAGTTTGAGCAAATCACCTGAAAACCAACTAAAGGCAACATCAAAAGAAAAATGCGGATCCCGTGTATTCCGATCTCATAGATAAAACTGTTCCCCAGCACACGTTCAGCCTGGTTGAATTCCTTCTTCCCAAGGTTGATGGAGATCCGTACACCAGCTCCTATGCCGATCAACATTCCAAATGCAGCAACCAAAATCATAATGGGGAAAACGACTGAAAGACCGGAAAGTGCCAGCGATCCGACTCCTCTTCCAATAAAAATCCGATCGACTACATTATACAATGCATTGACTGTAACACCAATAAATGCTAGCCAGAAAAACTTCCACATCAGACCCGCAATATTTTTATCCGCCAATTCTTTCGATCCTCCGCTGTCCATTCAGGCTATTTGTATTAGGCGCAAAGGTATTTTATTTTATCTTTGTCGACATACTGAAAAAACAAGACTTAATGACTATTGACGAAAAATCGAAGGAAATCCTTTCAAATCTAAAATCAGCCGATCCGGAGTTTATATTAGAAATAATCGATAAAATCAGGGAATCTGGCAACCGATTTATTATGGCAGGACTTATTGATTTATTGCATGAAACAGATCTCCCGGAGATTAAAAAAAGCGTTTTGAATCTGCTTTCAGAACTGAAGAACAAAGAGAGCGTCCCCGTTTTTATTGAAGCAATTAAAAATGAAAAATATACCGGCGAACGTAAAGAGCTTGTGACATGTTGCTGGCAAAACGGGCTCACTTACAACGAGTATCTTCCGGTTTTTATCGATCTTGTCATTCATGAGGAGTTTCAGATTGCTTTTGAAGCATTTACTGTCATCGAAAATATGTTTGGAAGAGTTGAAGATGAAATAATTGATAAAGAAATAGTTAAAGTTACAGATGCGCTTAAAAATGCAACTGAACAGAAAGCTTATCTGCTAAACGGACTGCTGGCAATCATTCACGATATTCCTGAAGAGCAAGAATTTAACGACTAATTATTCCCGATAAATCTTTGCTTTTCCTGAAAATTTAAATTTTGTTTCCGAACGAACTAAATCTACCTTTGCGTTCCTGATAAACCATCATCCTAAATTCGAATTATTTATAATATTTAGCGTTAACAGTGAAACATTCTTCTGTTAAATGACTATACTAATGCAAACAAATTGACCTGAAGCAAATTCGCAGGATGTGAATTTTGGGAAATGAAGAATTTCTAATCAGGCTGATTTATGTACCGAATTTCAATGTTTGTGGCAAACTAATGAATATCAGAATAAAAGAGTGACTAAAGCTATTCAACCTTTTTTTTTAAGACAAATTTGGCTCGGACTTTTACTGGTTTCGGGAGTTAAAAGTATTGTGCTTATCACTTTATTGATCTTCGTGGTTAATATACATCAGGTGAAAGGGCAAGATCCTGAATTCTCTCAGTTTTATGCCAATCCGCTCTATTTAAACCCTGCATTTACAGGAACAAGCGAATATCAGCGAGTAGTCACAAACTACCGGAATCAGTGGCCCAGGCAGGGAAATACTTATGTGACCTATAATTTCACCTACGATAAATTCCTACCCGTCATTCGAAGTGGAATTGGTTTTAAATTAATGTACGACAGAGAATTGAATGGCGTAGTCAACAGTATTTACACCTCTTTTTTGTACTCCTACCATATCAAGGTGAACGACCAGTTCTTTTACACAATGGGGCTTGAGGCGGGGTTTATTTATAAGCAATTCAATACTTCCGGATTAATCTTTCCCGGAATGATCGATCAGGGAACTGGTACAATAATAGGAACCTATCCCCTCCCTTTTGAAGATGGTCAGAAAATCTTCCCCGATTTTTCGTTTGGGATGGCGGGGCAGGTGAATGATATTTACTTTGGGCTCGCACTCCACCATCTCACACAACCCGATCAATCGATAATAGAAGGCGATCAGGTTGGAAGACTGCCACTTAAAATAACGCTTCATGCCGGAACAAAAAGTCATCAGTTTCACCGCGGATTATTGTCACGCGGATTCACCTTATCTCCAAATATTATTTACCGCCAGCAAGGATCATTCAAACAGATCAATGCAGGAATTTATATGAAAGAAGACTGGCTGGCTTTTGGGTTATGGTATCGGAATAACCTTTCCGTAAGACCAGATGCGCTGATTGCAATGATTGGAATTCAAAAGGAAAAATTTCAGCTCGGATACAGTTTCGATTTCTCATTGTCAAATGTATCGGCCTATAGCTACGGTTCGCACGAAATCTCACTGACTTTCTTCTTTGGTGAATTACACCGCCGATTGTTTTACAACGCGATGGTAATTCCAAAGATGTAAAATTTCTCAATAAACCAATGTCACTGTTCCTGTTTGACGATGCGGACGTCCCAGAAAATCACTAAAATTGAGTATCCAGATATAATTGCCTGCCGGAGCAGGTAATCCATTTGGCATTTGCCCGTTCCATCCTTTAATCTCCTCTCTGGCTTCAAATACAATATCGTTCCACCGGCTCAGAATTGTAAAATGATAACCCTTTTGAGCAATTCCATTTGAAATAAGCTTGAATTCACGATCAATTTCATTTGGTGCATTCGGCGAAAATGCATTCGGGGGGAAAATCCGGTTAAAAGCAACAAGCAATTTATGCGAAACGGTATCCGAACATTGGAACTCATTGAAAACCTCCAATAAAACCGACCGGTAGCCCGTAACCGAAAAATAATGGGATACATCTTTCTGATCAGAAGTCGATCCGTCACTAAAATCCCACATATATAAATTGGCTCCGGTGCTTGAATTCAAAAAATTAACGGTGGGCTTATCGTTGTAGACTATCGAATTGTCCATACTAAACCCAGCCTTTGGTTTTGGATTCGTATGAATCAGATCTTTACTATTTAAAATTTCCGAACATCCTGTAATTGAAGACAAAGCTGTAAGCACAATATCGTATTTCTGATTGGGTTCGTCATACACTTGATTTACCTGATTACCTGATCCATTGGTTCCATTACCAAAATCCCAGGTGTAACTTACCTGGTCCACCGGATCGCCGGTTATCGCAGTAAAAAGAATATCCAAAGGGGTACAACCTGCTACCAGGGAGGAATTCATCGTAAAGTCAGGTTCCCGTTTTACAAGGACTTTGGCTTCCTCACTCTTACAACCATATTTTGAAATCACTTTTAACCCAATATTGGATTGCGGCTTATTTTTCAAATTGAAAATCAGTGGCCCTTGTGTTGTATTTGGATTTTGAATGACCTCATCAGCATCGAATTCAGATAAGTTCCAGATGTATGTATCCAATAGATCAGCAGTGCCGAGGTAGGAGATTGTATGATTTTCCTTTCCCAGACATTCCGAGAGAAGGGGTGTAAAGCCAACTGTAGGAATCGGTGCGACATAAACCATATTTTCGATCAGCACTTCATTCGTACAACCCTTATTAGTCGTCACTTTCAACTTTACCGGATAAAAACCATCGCTTTGATAGGTATGGTTTGGATTGGCCATTGATCCGTCAAAGCGGCTTCCGTCTCCAAAATCCCAGTCAAAGGTAACAGTTTCAGTATTGTTGGCCATAAATTGAGTCGTAAATGGCTCACATCCTAAACTATCCGTCACCCACATCTTCAGGTTTGGAATTACTTTAATATCATGAAGTGTTTTATCATTCATACAACCCTGGTCGGTAACCTTAAGTTTTAAATCACGCGTTGCCTTGTTTATACCTAAAGGAATCTTATAGGAGTTAATTCCCATTCCCCGATTAATTGTGTCGCCACCAAAAATCCAGACAAACTCTGTTGCCAGCACATTTGCGTCACCCAAATAATTCACATCTAAATTATAGCCATAACACTTAACAGAATCGACAGAAAAGTCAATTGATGGAATTTTGCGAAACCGAAAATTTATCATTGTATCCGAAAAGCAGGAAAACTCATCGGTGGCTTTGATATTAAATGAATAGTCTCCAAATGCAGGAACCGAAACTTCAAGGCCATTAAATGCAAAGCCATCGTTTACTCGCTTCGCGGCAAATTGTCCTTTATCGGTGGTCGCATTCAGAATAACCAACTTTTTTCCGCAAATCAAAGATTCAAGTTTCGAAAAATTCATTTTGGGCCTGTCCGTAAAGGCGACCTTGATGAAATCGGTGGCAATACAACCGTATTTATTAGTTCCCTGAACCTTGTAAATCCCATCCTTATCAACCGTGATCTTTTGCGTAGTAGAAGACTGCGACCAAAGGTATTTTTCAAATGCATTGCCAGGATCAAGCACGATGGTTTCGGGTTTGCAAATTGTGGTGTCGTTTCCAAGTTTTATTTCGGGTTTATTAACCTGCAGTTCGACACTATCTTTCAACATACATCCATCCTTTGTTGCAACAGTGACTTTGTACCATCCCGCATCAGAAATTTTTATTGACGAGGTTGTTTCTCCGGTACTCCAATTATAACTATCAAAGGCGTTACCGGCGTTAATGGTCAGCGGATCTGCACCTTCACACCTGACAAGCAACTTCTCGCCGCTTGCATTGACATTACTCCCCAAATCAAGAACAATGTCGAGGTTAAAACCAACACCATAACCATACGACTCAACTCCGCCAAAACCATAAACATAAGCGATAAAACCTTTCCCTTGCTCAGTTGATTCAATGATATGGTTTCCTTCTGAAATTTTCACCTGCGCATACGAAAAGCCAGTCCCAATTAATGACTGAAAACCAACAGGAACGCCATCAAGAATAACCTTTCCAATAGCATCATCTTTTACTACTACATTTATGAAATACTTGTCTTTAATATTTACTGATTTATAGGCAACAAAAGCCACCCTTTCGCGTGTTTGGTTGACAGGGCTTACAATCACCATAAAAGGGTCACCATCACCATTCGTAAATTGCTTATCAACACTCTGCGAATTGCTGTATTGCGCCAATAATACAGGCTTGTCACTTTCGATCAGCGAAGGTTGTGTATGCATTAACATGAATTCAGATTTTTGCCCTTTATTGAGCACAATCGGAGTTTGGTTTCCTATCCGAATAGTTGTGTTATCTTCACTTGCCAAAACCCGATACGTATCTTTCTCCCGCGATTTTAACGGGACTGCTATAAACTTTCTGCCCCAGGTTTGTAATGGTGGAATTTGTTCGTACAGATGATCAAAACAGCATTCCCCAAGATCACCCGGAACAGTTGTAGAATAGGAGCCCGAAAACAACGCAACTGGTTTATTACTCTTGATGTAAGTTCCTGTAAGATCACCCTGGTTGATTGCTGCCACGTTAGCAGACTGCACCTGGTATAATTCCCCTTTGTTGATTGTAATTGAATAAGTTGAATTTGCAGGTCTCAAGTGATCAGTCACCACAGTTGGAGTAATATCTACAACCGTATTATCTTCGGAAGCGACAATCATAAGTTCACTATTCTTTCCTTCCGCATTACCATTATTAGGATCAACCTTACTTAGATGTGGGGTATAACACATTGCATAATATTCGTTCCCCAGTGATTCAGAAGGAAAAATCAATGCAACATCTGCTGAATTAGGACTCCAGTTGAGCGCATAAACGTTAAGCGGATTATCAGAAACCAGGTGAATTGCCTTTTCCTGAATGCTTTCTGAACCGATCGCCTCAACTAAAGTCCAGTCAATCGGTATTTGCTTTGGGCTATTGGCTGCTAATATTCCAATTGCATAGGGAGTCGTCGATTTTCCTATAAAGATCTTATAGTTACATTCATAAACCGAAGTAAGCGTAATCTCGTTTTTATGTCCGCCCTGATGATGCCTGCTCTCCATAAAACCAAACCAAAAGTCCTTCCCTTCTGTGGATTTGCGACATGGATTTACCTGTCCTGAGACAAGAATCGTCTTCAAAAAAAGAAACAAAAAGGTTAGCAGGACAAATTTCATTGTACAATGAATTTGGCGATGAATATAGCTGATTTTAAATAAAAAACAATGCCTAATAAATGAGTGTGACGGTTCCTGTCTGCTGGTGTTTTCGTCCTAAAAAATCACTAAATTTGAGAATCCATACATACGCTCCGGTAGGTGCAAATGTGCCATTCAACATTCGTCCATCCCACCCTTTAATCTCACCTTTTGCTTCGAAAACAATGTCATTCCAACGGCTAAGCACCCTGAAATGATATCCTTCAGGTGTTATCCCTTCGGAATTAAGAAGAAATACCTGATCGATACGATTCGGTGCATTGGGTGAAAACCCATTAGGTGGAAACAAACGATCGAATGCAACCAAAACAGTGTCAGAAATTCCGTCGATGCATCCGTCTGTATTCGAAACCTCAAGCGTTACCCGCTGCGAACCTGTCTTTACAAAATGGTAAGTAGGGTTCTGCAAAACAGAAGTTACTCCATCACCGAAATCCCATAACCAGGTAGCTGGATTTCCTGCACTGATGTCGGTAAACTTCACATCCGGTTTATCATTGTAAACAATCTTATTATCCATGGAAAAACCTGCAGTAGGTTGTGGATAAGTTTTTAAATCGTTACTGACAACGGAATTCGGACATCCGGTTATTGAAGATTTCCCGGTTAAAGTAACGGTATAACTTTTATCGGGTTCGTTGAAGGTAGGCGAAACTGATGTGCCGGTAGCTGTCTGTGATCCTTCGCCAAAATCCCACCTAAAATCGACCATATCTTTCGTGTCAGTAGGAATGATCACTCCCGATAAGGTAGGTGTAAATGGAATACATCCGGCCAATGATGACGCGTTAATTGTAAAATCAGGTTTGCGTTTCAGTGTTATACTTCCAGGCAAACTTCGGCATCCGAACGAAGAAA
>JAAFHB010000010.1 GCA_010906965.1 Mariniphaga sp.
TGTCCTTTTCCGATTTCATGTAAATAGGACCCACTGCATAACCAGTTACATCGCTCGCTTTTAGCTTTGCATGAAATTCAGCTATCTGCTCATCCGTGCTCGCCATCGGGAGATGAAAATCCTTAATGCAAAGATAGTGCACGTCAGCACGTTTCAACGTTGCAAGTGCCTTATCGAGGTCGAACTTGAGAAATGTATAGCCCGCCATGCCGATTTTAAACTTCTCACCTGTTTCGGGAGGCATCCGCTGTCCGGGGCGCTTTTCCTGAGACGTTGCCGTCTGCGAAGTAACAGCCAATAATCCAATAACCAAAAAAATGATTGCTCTCTTCATCTGTTAATTAATTTATGTTTCCGGTTGATCCTTCTGCCAACAAATCAGAACTCTTTTTGCTGGCGCAGTATTTCCGGTTTGAATGAATTTAGAAAGGTCAAAAATAGTAAAAAGGGGATATCTTGAATGATAAACCGACACTAATTTAATTCAAATCGTGTGCATACACGAAAAATGTAATGTGAAAGAAAACAGAACGAACCATTTTTTTCAATTTAATGATTGTACTCGCATCAGTTGCTGCCTGAATTAGCCTGTGGATAAAGAGATATCATTCAAAACGATGACGATTACCTCGACTGAACCGGCGTCATTACAAAAGATTGTGGTATTTTCGTCCTAATTTCGAAAAATCAATTTCAAGCACAATGCGCCTCAACAAAATTCATCATATCGCCATTATCTGCTCCGATTATGAGCGGTCGAAAGCCTTTTACACAAAAACACTTGGACTATCAATCAAATCGGAAGTCTTCAGAGCTGAGCGAAACTCATGGAAAGTTGATCTTGCATTAAACGGGGATTATGTGATCGAGTTTTTCACTTATAAGAATCCTCCCGAACGCACGACAAATCCTGAAGCATGTGGATTACGCCACCTTGCTTTTGAGGTAGATCGTGTTGAAGATGTTCATAATGAGTTAACCTCACAACAAATTGTTTGCGAAGCAATCCGGACAGATGAATTTACCCAGAAAAAGTTCTTCTTTACCTTCGATCCTGATAATTTACCCATTGAATTTTATGAAAAGTAAAACAAATATAAAACTCGACCTTTCCCACAACGAGCAAAAAAGACTGCGGACAAATAAGATTAAGTATTCCAGAATAACTGAATACCTCGTTGATGATTTAAGCATGTTGCTGAATGTTCCGCCAACGAGGGCAAAGGAGATTTACGCATTGGCAGAATTTCAATTGATTCCTTCCATCGGAATAAAATTTGCGCAGGATTTAATTTCATTAGGATATTACTCGCTCGATGAACTCAAAGAGAAAGACGGGGCAAAGTTGATTGAAGACCTGGAGCTTTCGGCAGGAACATGGATCGATCCATGCGTTGAAGATCAATGCCGCTTGGCGGTGGATTATGCCAATAACCGCGACAACTGTAAAAAGTGGTGGGATTTTACCGACGAACGAAAAAAGTACCGGCTCGAAAACGGTTACCCGGCCAACCGCCCTCAAAAAGCATGGTTTGAACTTGAGAAATACCGGAATAAAGAATAAAAGCATACACGAAAATGAGCTAGTCTCCCGACAAACTGATTGCAAATCCATTCTTTTTCAGGAGTTCGCCAAAAAATGTTTTTTCTTCACCATTCGTTCTGATTTTTCGATAAATTTGTTGAATCAAAAGTTGAACGACCAAGACAAATTCATTTTCGCCAAAACCACCTTCAAACAAGGACTAATGAATCACCGATTAACACTCATCCTGCTTCTTTTACTTGCATTTTTTTTCTCATGCAAAAAAGATAAGCCGCTTATCATCGAAGATCCCGGTATTCCGTTACTTGAAAAGGTGATGTACGGCTCCGAATTGTACAATGTTTACACCTGGAATGCTTCCTATCTGATCAGTGAGGAAAAAAGCAAATTCTTTTATACCAGGCATAATTACAACAGCCATAATCAACTGGTTTCATCTGATTTTTATGTAGATCCAGGTATTTATAGCAGCGATTCGCATCTTTCACAGGCAAGTATGAACCGAACGGAATGGGTCAGTCCGGACAATACGGCGAAAGAGATGTTCAGAACGTATGAATATAATCAGAACGGCCAGTTGATAAAATACTCAATCAACCGGCTGAATACAAATTACAAGTCGTATTCAATTTTCGGGTACAACGCAAAAAGTCAGATAAGCAAAGAGACCTGGTATTCGGATGGTAAGGCCAATGGAAATACCATCTACACCTATAACGACGCCGGAAATTTAATTATTAAAACGCGCAATGATATTTTGGCCGATGGAAGCTTTAAATTAAGTACGACAACGAACTATGAATTTGATAATAAGAAGAATCCATATCTCCTGTTTAAAATGCAGATCCCGGGCATTTACACAAATCAAAACAATATTATAAAAGAGACATTTCAACTCTGGTTTGAAGTTGATGCCTTTATTGATAAAATTCAGATTACGGAAACCACTTATGAATATAATAACAGCGGTTATCCGGTAAAGAAGGATGGAATTGTTGAATTTACCTATCGTTAAGAAAGATTTTCAAATATGAATATAACCCTCAGACCTGCTGTTGTAAATGATTTTCCCGCAATTGTTGAAATGTTCAGGGAATTTGCCCATTTTGAACACCTTGATGAGCGTTTAACCAATACGGTTGAGCGTATGAAAGCTGAAGCCGAATATTTCAATTGTTTTGTTGCGGTGAATAATGAAGTTGAAATTTTAGGTTACGCCACTTACTTCTTCTCTTATTTCACATGGACAGGTAAATCACTCTACATGGACGATCTCTATGTAAGAGAAAGCTATCGAGGCGCCGGAATCGGGAAATTGCTTATTAATAAGGTAATCGAATTTGCCAAAACATCCGGATGTCATAAATTAAGGTGGCAGGTATCCGACTGGAACGCAACTGCTATTGGATTTTACAAAAGCCTTGGAGCAGAGATCGATAAACAGGAACGCAATTGCGATTTAGATTTGAAGTAAAAGCGTCCGGCAATAAATGAACACCCTTTTTAAAAAAATCCCGCTATTTCACACAATTATTGAATTAAATAAGAATTTTACATGATTGAACATCCGATCAGGATGCGTTGTTGTAATTTTGAAATTTGTATTTGATTGTAGATGGTAAAATACTATCAACTGCATTTCAGAATTGATGAGCAATTACTTTTTAATAAATAAAAAACCAGATGAAGAAGGTATTACTCTTTTTGGCAGATGGCTTCGAGACCCTTGAAGCAGGTGCATTTATAGATGTTATCGGATGGAACCAGGTTGAAGGAGACAGCAAAACTCAGTTATTTTCGTGCGGACTTCGTCGCGAAGTCAAAAGTTCGTTCAATCAACGGGTGGTTGTTGATTATTTAATCGGTGATATTAATCCAGAGGAATTCGATGCGCTTGCAATCCCTGGCGGATTCGAAGAGTACGGTTATTATAATGATGCCTACAGCGACGAATTCCTAAAACTCATCCGAATATTTAATGCACATGGCAAAATCATCGCATCGGTTTGTGTAGGGTCATTACCGATTGCCCGAAGCGGTATTTTAATAAACCGCAGGGCGACCACTTACAATAAAAATACGTTAAGAATTGAAGAATTGGCAAGTTATGGAGTCAATGTAATCGAAGAACCGATTGTAATGGATTGCAATGTGATCACCTCCTGGGATCCATCAACCGCTGCGGATGTTGCCTTTCTGTTGCTCGAACGATTGACTACAAAAATGCAGAGTGATTATATCCGTAAGATTATGGGTTTTAAATTGAAATAAAAATATTATAAATTGAATAATATGATGAAATTTCAGAAAATGCACGGATTGGGAAACGATTTCATCCTTATGGATGAGATCGATCCATTGAAATATGATTTGGCAGCGTTGGCAATTAAATTATGCGACCGTCATCAGGGAGTCGGAGCCGATGGCATTATCCTGATCCTTCCTTCGGAGATTGCTGATGTAAAAATGCGGATTATCAATTCGGATGGCAGCGAAGCAAACATGTGCGGCAACGGCATTCGCTGCTTTGCAAAATATGTATACGACAACCAGATCAATACTTCCAAATCATTTACAATCGAAACAGGCGCTGGCATAATGATTCCGGAGTTAATTGTTGAGGATGGAAAGGTTTTATTTGTAAAAGTAAATATGGGAGCTCCGCATTTAGAGCGTTCACAAATTCCTATGACTGGCGCCCCCGGAAATGTGATCAATGAAACCATCAACATTGCCGGTAATGATTATAAAATTACAAGTTTGCTGATGGGTGTTCCCCATACAATTGTTTTTGCGGATCATCTTGCCGAAGAAGATCTTATCACACTTGGTAAGCTTATCGAAAAGCATCCTTCTTTTACACAAGGCACCAATGTAAACTTTGTGGAGGTACTCAATGATCATGAAGTCAATGTAAGAACATGGGAACGTGGAGCCGGAAGAACGCTCGCTTGTGGTACAGGAAGTTGTGCTTCGGCAGTTGCGGCATCGTTGAATGACCTTACAGGCAAAGAAGTCACGGTACATTTGGCATTGGGAGATTTATTGATAGAATGGAAAGATGGACTTGTTTACATGACTGGAAGTGCCAATCATGTCTTTGAAGGAGAGATCGAAATTTGAAAAATCATCTGTTAAAATAACTCCGAATGACAGAGCCCAACCTGATAAAGGCCATCGAAACCGTAGTGGTGATTCTGATACTCCTTGCTGCGAACCTCTTCACGCGGAATGTTGTGAAAAACATACTGAAACGTTTCGCTTTTGAGTTTCAGCGCCGGAAAATTACAATGAAACTGATCAATATCCTGATCTTTGTACTGGCGGTGGTAGTTATTGCAGCAATTTGGGGTGTCAATCAGTCGCAGTTAATCCTGTTTATTTCTTCTTTTCTGACCGTTTTGGGAATCGCTTTTTTTGCACAATGGTCGCTGCTTGCAAATGTTACTGCCGGACTGATCCTCTTTTTAAATCATCCCTTACGGCTTGGTGACCGGATCAGGATAATGGACAAAGATTACAACATTGAAGGACGGGTGGACGATATAACCTATTTTTTTCTGCACATACGCATGGATAATGGCGAGAAAATCACAATACCCAATTCAGTTGTGATTCAGAAAACCATTTCAATCATGGCAAAAACTGAAAATCAGGTGAAGCCTTGAAAGATTAAAGACATTTCAACTTTAAGAAATTCAAGGTATATTTACAAAGTTCAAAATAAATAGCAGAGAGAATGGTCATATTGGAAGAGAAGCACAAAGCATCGTTTTTAATCGGGATTTTATTTGTGGTTATCGGTTTTTTGGTAAAAGTGTTCTACCGCGAATACATCAACAGCCATGGTATTGATGATTTTGGTCTTGCAGGTTCATTACCAAGTTTCTTCTATGTAATTGGATTCTCGCAATTGTTGCAGATCAGGCCGATCAAATATCCTTCTTTGGTGATTCTCGTTGTCGTAATCGGATCAATTATCTACGAATTCAAACAGCAATCGTCCAATTTAGCAGGCCTTGACATAAATGATATTGTAGCATCAATTGCAGGCGGTGCAATTTCATTGATGATCTTATACATTATCGGAAAGAAGTTTAAAAACCAGGAAAAGTAATTTTGAATTGCCTCAAAGTTGTTTTTCTGATAAATAAAACGATCTTCTCCGCCCTGAATTTGTACTTAAGAAAACACATAAACAGTTTTCGCCACCAATTCACCAAGTGGCATTATTTTTTTTCCTCATATCATCTCTTTACTCTTATATTTCCCTTGTCTTTGTTCTTTTCTCGCCTATCAAACCCTAAATCCCTATCTTTGCAAAAAATAAAGGTTTTTCAAAATAGATTGTCATGAGCGAAAGAAGAGTTAGGGTTCGTTTTGCCCCAAGTCCAACGGGACCGCTTCATATCGGAGGTGTTCGTACAGCATTATTTAATTATTTGTTTGCAAAAAAACACGGAGGCGACTTCCTGCTTCGGATTGAAGATACCGATCAGGGACGTTATGTACCAGGAGCTGAAGATTATATACAGGAAGCATTGGAATGGTGCGGAATGAAAGTTGATGAAGGGCCAAAACAAGGCGGACCATTTGCACCCTACCGTCAAAGCGAACGGAAAGAACTCTATCGTCAATATGCAGACCAATTGCTTGCAAGCGGACATGCCTATTATGCATTCGATAGCCCCGAAGAACTTGATCAGGCACGTGCGACTGCTGAAGAAAAGGGTGAAACCTTTACTTACAATGCGCTATCACGTAGCGGGATGAAAAATTCACTTTCACTTTCGGAAGATGATTGTAAAACACTCCTTGCCTCGTCGATCCATTATGCGATTCGGTTTAAAATGCCCGATAACCTTGATGTAACTGAGGTTGATTTAATCCGAGGAAGCGTTACTTTCAATACATCGTCGCTCGATGACAAAGTTTTGTTCAAAAGTGACGGAATGCCAACCTATCACCTTGCCAATGTGGTCGATGATCACCTGATGGAGATTTCACACGTGATTCGTGGTGAAGAGTGGCTCCCTTCAATGCCATTACATGTGCTTTTGTACCGCGCATTTGGCTGGGAAGATACGATGCCCCGTTTTACACACCTTCCGTTGATCTTAAAACCTGTCGGAAAAGGAAAACTTAGCAAGCGCGATGGCGATAAAATGGGATTCCCAGTGTTTCCATTGCTTTGGAAAGATCCGGAAACTGGTGATACTTCGCGTGGCTATCGTGAAGACGGCTTTTTCCCCGATGCTTTTATCAATATGCTTGCCTTATTGGGATGGAATCCGGGCACGGAACAGGAAATTTTTTCGATGGAAGAACTTTGTGAAGCATTTTCGCTTGATAGAGTTGGACATTCGGGCGCACGCTTCGATCCTGAGAAAACGAAATGGTATAATCACCAATATTTCATCAAAAAATCGGACCAGGAATTAGGCGAATTATTGCTTCCTTTCCTCAAAGAGAAAGGTATTATTGTTGAACCGGTAATGGCAACAAGGGTTTGCGGCATGGTAAAGGAAAGATGCAATTTTGTATCCGAAATATGGGATCAAAGTTACTATCTATTTCAGGCACCAACCACTTACGATGAAAAAATAGCGGCCAAACGCTGGAAAGATGATGTTCCTGCAATAATGGGTGAGATTGCAGTGTTTTTCGAAACCGTACAGCAATGGAATGCACCTGAAATTAAGGAACCATTCTCTGCATTTGTAACAACAAAAGGTTGGAATTTCGGTACGGTAATGAATTCATTACGGCTTTGCCTCGTTGGCGGCAGTTTTGGTCCCGATATCTTCGAAATTTGCGATCTGATCGGAAAAGCGGAAACCATTTCACGAATTAAAAAGGCGATAGATACAATCAAAGTTTAATCTGACAATATCTTTATCTGATAAATTAACGTTTAAATTTCACTAAAATCCCCGGAAAATTCCGTTTACAGGCGGACTTTCCGGGGATTTCTATTGAAATTACTTTTAATAAACAATCAGTAATTGACTATTTTAAAGCCTTTAATGCTTCATCGTAACGACGGGAAACTTCTTTCCAGTTCACAATCTTCCAGAAAGCATCAACATATTCCGGACGGCGGTTCTGATATTGAAGATAATAGGCATGTTCCCAGACATCAAGTGTAAGAACAGGAATACCCCGAACTTCGGTCGTACTCATCAACGGATTATCCTGATTAGGCGTTGAACTCACGACTAATTTACCGTTTTCATTCACCGACAACCACGCCCAACCGCTTCCGAACTGTTTTTTTCCGGCATTGCTGAAAGTTTCCTTGAATTTATCGACACTTCCAAAGGACTCATTGATTGCTTTCAGCAGTTCACCGGTTGGTTCCTGACCAGAAGCAGGCGCCATTAGCATCCAAAATAACAAATGGTTATAAAATCCTCCTCCATTATTCTTAACAAGAACAGGATATTTTTCTATTTCAGTAAATAGCTGGAAAAGTGTCTTTGAAGCAAATTCAGGACCCGTTGTTGCATCATTCATATTCTTTGTATAGGCTGCATGATGCTTGGAATAGTGAATCTCCATTGTTTTTGCATCGACTGACGGTTCCAAAGCATTGTAAGCATAAGGCAAGGGCAATTGTTTTGATTGTCCGGTAAGCTGAGAGTCAGCTAATTTTGCAAATGCCTTATTCCAAAAGGCATTGTCAGCAGGAAACGGTTTACCCGCAAAAGAAAATGTAGCGAAAAGAACTACTACAAGAATCGATACTAATCGTTTTTTCATCTTTAAATTATTTATTTAACATTTACCAAATAAAAAAAATTCCGATTGACCGGAGTTTATTTAATAATCAAACAAATAGGAGTAAAAAAGGTTTAAAGAGTCTACTCCGACGGGCAAAAATTACAAAATGCCGAAAATCATTGTACGGGTGAATGCAAAGAAAGGGGGAGTTGTGCAATTCTCCCCCAGACCCATTTCAATTGAACTGGTTACAAAAAACTAATCTAATCTATGAAAATGAAAATCAATTGTGATTCATCAGCCATTTTGCAATGCTGGATGAAATATCTGAACCTGTAATATCCTCGATCCATTCGTACTGACTAATTGGATTCAAGGCATCGAAATACCATTCATCGTTTTCAGTGACAAAAAAGTCGAAAACACCATGGGTTAAATTTAATTCTGTCATTATCTGAATCGCCTTCATCTTGATTGACATTGGAGGCTGAACAATCGTATAATTTGGTTGACCTGACTCAGCGCCTGCACATTCACAAACCGAGTTGGCTTTAATTTTGCCAACAAAGTATTCTTTACCAACCACTGTACATCGTACCTGGTAATCAGCATGTGCTACAATACAACTATTTGCAGGTAAATTATCCAAAAAAGCAGTTCCAAACTTATCAGCGCATTTATCAAAGCAATCACCTGCTGATTTTGTTTGACAACCCTGATTCATCAGCTCCAAAACGCGCTCTCTTTTACTTTCAAAAAAACTATTGAGGTAATTAATATCGTTTGAGCAGATGTATGAAGGCCATTTTAATCCGACATTCTTCGATATAGAATACTGTCTGAATTGATTCTCGTCATAAAAATCCTGATAGAAATTCAACCATTTTGTTGATTCGAGTGAAGAGAAGAGTTTTTCAAGTGTTTTGTTCCAAATCTCTTTCCAAATAAAATAATCCTCCACCTGCGGACAGCTATTTTCGATAAATTTTTCAAGACGCGCACCTCTATTCCAAACTGCTTCTATTTCGTTCGTTGAAAAACAGCAATTTGGGCCTTCTATTTTGAATGAGTTATTTTCGAATTTGACCTGAGTGGATTTTAATGATTCAACATCAAGATTCAGCCTCGAATAATCCGCAGCGTTGTCCTGCAGGATTGATTCGACACGATCAGCATGTTTATCACTTTTATCCGATATTATTAAAATCATACCCTATTATTGTAAAGTAAATTGTTATAATTCTTTCCGCACCGACTTTACTTCGGAATTCAGGTATTAATAGGAAAGGGCAGTCATTTGTTACCCTGATTTTGGCTTTATTTTGCAATAAAAGCAAAAATAAATTTCAGGATATTTTAATAAGCAGGTTTACAGAACATTATAAATGGTGAAATTTTTAATGATGGTGATATATTACATCGAAGTTTTTTGATTTTCTATTTGCCATTATCGAAAAATGCCCTTAAAGGATTAATTAATCGTGTAATCAGCCGCATTTCTTTTGTAATAATCTCGGCTGTACCGTCCATTTGTTGAATAAATTTCAGATTCTCGCGGTATGACGAGGTCATTCCGTCGGAAAGCGCAATCTCCGCAACATATCCTTTGGCATCCGGAACCAATGATATCGACCTGATATTCCCTTTTAGCATCCCGAACTCCATATATGGAAATCCATTTAATTTCAAATTCACCCGTTGACCAACTTCAACCTTTCCAAAGCCGGATGGCGGAATCACTGCTTTAGCAATGATTGCCGATTCTTCGACGGGAATAATAGTAGCGATCAGTTCGCCGGTTTTCACCTCCTGATTTACGCTCCAAATGGAAGTAAAAGTCAGCTTCCCTTCAACGGGACTGGCAACAAGGAACAGCTCCTCCCATTGGTGAATCGCGTTTTCGAGATTTTGTTTCGATTCATCAAGTGCAAGACGGAATTCCGATAACTCTCTTTCGTGCTGCATCTGCAATTCAACACGGGTAGATTGCATTTGCAGAATTGAAGATTCGGTTTCCCTGAGCACAGCTTCAAAACCAACGAAAGCCGATTTCTTTGAAAGAAAAACTTGCCGTGACTTATCGTATTCGGCTTCACTTGTCGTCCGTTTAAGGTAAAGTGATGAATCGCGGGTAAAACTTTTTTGAGACAACGTCAGATCATTTCGTTGAATCTCCCTTTGACGAATTAAAGTCTGGTAATACTCTTCCTGTTTGACAATCTGTTTGTCAATTAATCCGATCTTTTGCGGAAGATAGTTTTGCGTAAGATAATGCTTAAAGTTATTCCTGCTTTTCAGAAACGGACCATAACTCTGCTGCAATTCGCCAAGTGTAAGTTGGTCAGACAAGTCATAGGCAAACACCTGATCATCCCATTTGGCAATTAGAAAGCAATCGGCCAATTCCTTTTTAAGGATCAGGTAGTGAGCAAAATCTGTTGGATTGTTGATCAATGCAATATTACCTTTCTCAAGAATTATCTGACCATCAACCGCAAATAGCCGATCTATTTTACCGGTTGATTTACTGATCAATGAAACCGGCGGATTCTTCTTCGTTAATATCATCGGAGCCCTGATAATCTCGGGAGACTTAAAATAATAGCTTCCGATCAGAAGCGCAGAAAACATTGTGAATATGACTGTCAGTCCCCACCGGATTACCCGATTGGGAATAAACGACATAATCGCCTCAACTTCTTCGCTGTGAGCTTCTAAATTAGATTTATCCGGCATGACAATAGTACTTTTCGTTCAATATTCATTTCAATTTCGAAAGGATGATTTAAACTGCTGAATCAGGAACAACAATTAGCCACCAAGTTCAAGCTGATCTTTAACAAGATTAAAATAGATTCCCTTTTTGCCAACAAGTTCAGGATGAGTACCCTTTTCGACAATCTCCCCGCCTTCCAAAACTACAATCTGATCGGCATTTTTAACGGTACTTAATCGGTGCGCAACCACAATAACCGTACGATCTTTGAAAAACTGGTTCAGGTTATCCATGATCACCAACTCATTGCGGGCATCCAGGGCGTTGGTTGCTTCGTCGAAAAAGATATAATCGGGATTCTTGTAAACGGACCGTGCAATAAGGATGCGCTGCTTTTGGCCTGTACTCAATCCATGTCCATCACTGCCGATTCGGGTATCGTAGCGCAGGGGTAGCGCTTCGATAAACGATTGTATATTAGCAGTTGCAACAGCCTTTTCTACTTTCACAAAATCAGGGATTTCATCACCAATTCCGATATTGCCTGCAATGGTATCCGAAAAAATAAAACCTTCCTGCATTACAACACCACACCGTTTGCGCCACTGTTGCTGGCTGTAACTATCGATTGAAACTCCGCCCAGCAATATTTCACCTTTAACCTGTTTGTAAAAACCAAGAATCAGCTTGACAAGCGTACTTTTTCCACTTCCACTCGTTCCAACAATTGCTGTAATTTTGTTTGCCGGAATCTCGAGATTTATCTTCTTCAACACTTTTGGTGAATTAGGCCCTTCGTACTGAAATGTTACGTTTTTCAATACAATATCTCTTCCTGCCGGAATATCATATATTTTCCGCTCTTCAGGTTTCTCCTCGTCTTCTTTCTCATTGATCTCACTTAACCGCTCAAGACTGATTTTTGCATCCTGAGCCGATTGAATAAATCCAATAAATAGCTGGATGGGCGCATTCAATTGCCCTATGATATATTGTACCGCCATCATCATCCCGAGTGTCATATCACCTGTCACTACTGCCCTGGCGGTCATAAAAGAGATGATAATGTCTTTGGTCTGATTGATAAAGGTAGCGCCTACCATCTGATTCTGATTAAGAATCAGACCCTTAATGTTAACTTTATATAACTTTGCCTGAATGCGTTCCCACTCCCACCGTTTTTGCTTTTCGCAATTATTGAGCTTAATCTCCTGCATCCCTGTAATCAGCTGAACAATATTACTCTGATTGGCTGAAGCTTGTTGAAATCGTTTATAATCCAGGGTCCGCCTTCTTTTAAGAAAAAGCAGCACCCAACCAATATATAACAGGCTTCCAATAACAAATACAACTAAAATGCCCGGGTGATAAGTGGCCATTATAACTGTATAAATCAACAATGTGATGGTTGCAAACAGAATATTCACAAGAGATGAAGTGAGGAAGGTTTGAATCCGGCTGTGATCTCCCATTCGCTGCATGATATCACCCACCATTTTCGAATCAAAAAATGAGATTGGCAACCGCATCAGTTTGATTAAAAAATCAGAGATCAATGAAATGCTCACCCTTGTTGTCACGTGCAACATGATCCAGTTTCGGATCATCTCGTTTGCTGTCTGACCAAAAGTTAGGACTAACTGTGCAATCAATACCATCATGATAAAATTCACGTCGCTATTCCCAATTCCATAATCAACAATTGATTGGGTCAGAAACGGAAAAATCATGCTCACAAGACTTCCGGTTAGCATCCCAATCAGAAGTTGAATGATAAATTTCCGGTACGGACGCAAATAATTCAGCAGGTAACCATACCTTCCAATGCTATGATCTTCCTTATCTTCGTTATAAAACTGAGTTGAAGGTTCGAGCAATAATGCAATACCCTCATTTCCCTGAGCCAGCCAACATTTTAAAAACTCCGTCTTCTTGTATTCTAACATTCCATGGGCAGGATCGGCAATTTGCACGACCTCTTGTCCTTCTTTCTGTTTCGAGAAAAACGAGAACCGTCCTTTTCGGGAGATTTGGGTAACAACAACAAAATGTTTTTGATTCCAATGGATGATGCAGGGAAGTGGCACCTCGTCTCTTAGTTGCTCCCATGTAACACGCACTCCCCTCGATCTGAAACCCAGGTTCTCGGCAGCATCACACAAACTAAGCATAGATACACCCTCACGCGTCGGAAAAGAGAGGCTTCGTAAATGCGCCGTCGAATAGCTGCGACCATAATACTTAGATATCATTCGCAGGCAAGTCGGCCCGCAATCCATAACATCAAGTTGCATGAAGAAAGGAAATCGCATAATTAAACCAATAAATAAAATTATTTTGATGACCGGTCAATAAACTGCCCCCAGGTTTACCGGTCAATTCGAATGGAGAAGTTTAAAATCCTGAGTTGTAAAAATAGTTTAATAAAGTTTCATTTTTCTGGCATTCGCTTACAAAAAATAAAAAAAACATTTTTTTTTAATAAATAATTGAAAAACAATAATGATATTCGTATCGTATTCAATATCTACAATATAGAAACACTTTATTTTAATTTTTAATATTCTTCTGTAAAACAACTATAATTCATAATACAAGCCAAACACAGCATAAACAATATATATTCAACATGTTACAGGAGCGAATTAAAATTTACACTTCGCAGTACATTTCAATACTGTACCCAAATATTTTTTTCTTTCAGGTAACAAATCAGTGCCTATTCCTATTAACATTCATAAACTCAAAAAAAACACTCAATATGAAAAGCAAGTTATTCATTTCCGAAAAGAACGAAGGTTTCGAAATCAAATTTAAAAGTCTGAACAATGACGAAATGAATAACCTCAGAGGTGGTGGCAGGGAACTTCCACCAAGTGGTGGCGAGGATTTTCCTCTTGATCCTTTCAAAAAATAACACAGTTCAATTAGAATAATTTCCTCTGAAAATCTCATTATTAAGATTCATATATTCTATGAATGTGAATACCAATATTTACAACATTCATAGCTTACTTTCTGATCATACAATTGTATCATCATTCCCCATACAAGGTGTTTTTTTAAGCTATTTAAAAGATTATCCTAAAATCTTTTAACAAATTCCTATCTTGCCGGAGAATTAGTTGGCAAATTTATCTCTGGTAATGAAGGTTTTATCACTTTTATATTTCTTATTTTTAAGTACAATAAGTTTAGCATCTAATGCTCAGGCATCAGCGACAGATACAGTCGTGTCCGTTTATGCCAAATATGGTAACCAGATGAAGTCCGGACACCTGATGGAGGCCGCTACAAGCTTGTCAGGTCTTCTGAAACCAAATTTCCAATTAACAGGAAAACAAAAACTCGTAATTTACAATAACCTTGGTATAATCCACAAAAAATTGGGACAGTTCGATATCGCTCTTGGATATTACGATGCTGCCGAATCCATCTATCTCACGAATAATTTCACAGATAACTCCTTTCTGATGAGTATCTATGGAAATAAAGCGAACATTTATGTAATTAAGGGCGAGTTCAATAAAGCATTGGAATATGTTGAAAAAGCAATCAGGTCGGTACAAGAGGGAACTGAAACTGGTGTATTAAAACAACAGACTACGTCTTCGCTCTACCTGAACTCGGGAATTGTCTACTACCAACTTAACGATTTCACTCAAGCTATAATTGCTTTTAAAAAAAGTCTTTCTTTAAAAGAGAAGTATACATTACCAGGGAAAGACATTGTTTATCTGCAGTTTGCAAAAACATATGCAAAGAATGGAAATAGCCAATTAGCGGACAAATATTTTAAACTGAGCATCAAACAGTCAGAATCTGAAAGAAGTAACGTATCTATCAATCTGGCGAGTACATGTCTGGAATATGGTGATTTTCTTATGCTAATCAATGAAAATTCCAAGGCTTTAATAATTATTCAAAAAGCACTAAAAATAACTGTTCAAAACTTTGGCGAGAAGAATCAACTTACTGCGAACTGTTACCAAATAATGGGCGACTATTACCGAAGAGTCAAAGATTATCAGGAAGCCTTAACCTATTATCAAAAAGCGTTGGTGTCCGGTTCAAAAACTTTCAATGCTTCGAATATCCAGGTAAATCCCACAATGAATGATATCACCCTCAATTTATGGCAGTTAAGACTATTACAAAGTAAAGCAGAAGCTTTACTGAGTCTTGCCAGCGAAGAAAAAGTCAAGCGTGAAAAAATCAACTATCTTTCGTTAAGCCTGAATACGATTAACCTTGCCATTGAGATGACAAATTCGATCCGGTTTGATTACCAGAATGTTGAAACCCGGTTAGTATTTAATGAGAAGCAAAAGAATGTATTTGTTGCAGCCCTTGAAACTGCATTGCAACTATATGATCTGTCAGGCGAAAGAAGCTATTTGCACCTTGCCTATCAGACCGCGCAACAATGCAAAGCCAATGAACTCAAGTACGAAATTTCCAAAAACAAATCATATACCGATAACGAGATACCTGATTCGCTGCGAAATAAAGAGAATAAACTACAACAGGATATTGCGGCTTACAATAATCTTATCCAAAATGAACTGGCACTAATCAAGCCGGATACCGCCAAAATTGCTTTTTGGAAAGACCAGCAGTTTGCTTTGAGCCGCGATCTCGAGAAAACGATTGAACAGACTGAAAAAAAATACCCCCGGTTTATTGATAAAATTAAAAAGGGGAATATCATTAGGATAGCGGAAATACAGGCCAATTTAAAACCGGATGACAGTTTAATTGAATATTTATTTTCAGAAAAGGATGAAAAAGGTAGTCGGAAATTGTACGAATTTGTGATTACGCCGACAGATTTAATATGCCACACCGAAATAATTGACAGCACTTTATCGGCTAATTTTTCTCTCATGAAAGACCGGTTACTCAATCAATACACACCAGGCAAAGGCCTTGCAAATTATAACCAGTTGAATCAGCTACTTTTTGATGCTTATCGCATTTTGATTCAGCCCCTCGAGAAACACTTTGCAGGCAAGCAGCTGATTATCATTCCTGACGATGATATCTCCTATTTACCATTCGATGCGTTTTTAACTTCCTGGACGAAAAAGCGGCAGATTAATTATGCCGAATTATCGTATTTGATCAGTACCTACACCATTTCATACGCCTACTCAACCAATACTCTGTGGAATAATCAGTTAAAAGCACAAAATCGTCCGAGAGTTATTGGTCTTGCACCAGATTATTCGAACACAGCATTAGCAGATGGGAAAAGGTACAGCGCTCTTAAAACCAATAATAGGGAGGTCGAAAGCATTCTAACTAATTTTGATGGGACTGTTTTAAAAGGCGGACAGGCAACAATTGCCAATTTCAGATCGAATCTAAACGGCGGTGTGATACTCCATCTTGCCATGCATGCAGAGTTAGACACCCTCCACTCAGGATCGTCGAGTTTAATATTCGCGCCCGATGTAAAAAATGCGGGGAATTACAGACTCTATAATTACGAAATCGGACAAATGAACATTATTTCGCCCATGGTAGTGCTGAGTGCCTGCAACACTGGAGGTGGCAAGCTTTACAGTGGAGAAGGCCTGATGAGCCTTGCACGTAGTTTTGTTTTGGCCGGCGTTCCTGCGGTAATTGAAACACTCTGGCCGGTAGAAGATGTTGCAGGTTCAAAGATCATGGGTAGCTTTTACAAATACCTGGCTCAAGGCATGCCAAAGAATATTGCTCTAAGACAGGCGAAGCTGGACTATATAAGTACAACTTCGCCCTCTTTTGTAAATCCCCAGTTCTGGGCTGCTTACACTTTAGTTGGAGATGTATCAGCCCTAAAGCGAATATGGTGGAAGGATCCCTTGATTTTCATTTCACTGTTCAGTTTATTTTTAATTATTGTCGCAATTTTGATTTACCGGTTCAAATTTTTAAGAATTAACTGAGCTTTTTTCTTATAAATACCTTCAGTTTCGGACAATGTTTCCATTATAGAAAGTGCTTTCAGATTTTCACCCGTTTTAATGTAGCACAATCCAAGATACCATTGTGCTTCGGGGACAAACTGATCCTCTGCATTCAGAAGGTCATTAAAGACAGTAATAGCTTCAGGGAAATTGCCTTGTCCCATCTGATTCAGTCCTGAAAATAGAAGAACTTCTGGTAGGTTTTCGTTCATTTTGCGTAATTCTTTAAATGCCAGCTCAGCATGCATATAATCCTTCGATAAATAATAATCAACTCCGTCCTGTAATTTTCCGGTAAATTCATTGGAATTTCCCCTTAACCGATATGAATTGGCCTCCAAAGGTTCGTAATACTGGTCGAAAATAGAACCGCCCATAAATGAAGATGTTACTGGTCTAATCAACAAAAGAGAAAGTATCAATACTGCCGCAGCAACCTGAAAAACAATTTTTCGTGATACTCTGCGACGAAGAACTGGCATTTGAATAACCTTTTCGCTGAACGGATCCGATTTTTTTACATATTCCATAATTCGTTTGGCTGCAATATCATCCTCAAGTGATGGTTTTTTGTGCTCGAAGGTTTTAACCCAATCCTCCGAAACATCATCAATTCCTGAAAGAATCATTTCAACTTCAGCTTTAGCGATCTTTTTCCGGAATTCAACTTCAGTATCTACTTCAATTATGCTGAAGTCCTTGCTGATGCTCTTCTCTATATTGGAACGCCGATAATTATCAATATCCTTTCGTGCCAGTATTTCAGCTTTAATAAGCTCTGGATCGTTTTCAATCGCCTCGAGCAATAAGCTCTGCTTCATGATTTTATCGATTTTACACTGAAAAATGTACTCTTTTCTTAAGCGCTCATTCGTGTTTAGACTACGCTTAAATCCTTCCTTTTCAGTTTTAGTCATTTTGCCCGAATGATAGTCGAGAATGATTTCAGTAAAATTGTTCATAATTATTTCTGGTTATTTATTTAATATTTAGGTTTTTCACCAATTCATTATAATCGGGATGTTCCATTATTTTGCTTTTCAACTCTTTCATACATTCACTTTTCCTTTTCCGAACATATCCGTAACTGTACCCTAGTTTTTCTGCGATCTCAACCGGAGGAATTTCCAGCCAATACATTTTGAGAATTTTCTGCGATACTTCGTCCATTGAATCAAAACTCTGCCTGAAAATATTTTCATAGAATTCACTGTCGCTATATTCTGTAAAATCGTTTTCATTGGGTTCTAAAGAACGACGAAGTTCGTAATTCTTTGCAGCCTTTAGTTTGTCGAGTGCCATCAGCCACAAATTTTTGCAAATCGCAAACAAATAGGTTGATAGCATACCCTGAAGAACAAAATCATCATTGTAAATTTTTTCAATTATAATAAATAATGCATCCTGAAAAATATCCTTCGCATCTTCATCATTGCCGTTATTCTTCGATATAAAATATCTGATTACAGGAAGATTCTCCTTAGCCAGGTATTTCACGGCAAACGATTCGCCTGATTTTAAGCCTTGAATTATTTCCTGATCGGTGTAATTTTTCATTTGAAACAAAATATTCGGTGTTTTTGCTTAATCTTTATAGTGCAAAATAAGCATTTAGTACAGACATCTCTTTGCAACAAATATATATAATTTAAATAGATATAAGGCACCAACATTGCACATAAATATGAAAACAATGAAATTTATTTTCAGATTACCGATCAGACTAATTCAAATCAGATTTACGAGGCAGCTTTGAATAAAAATCTATGCCGCGCTCTACAGAATCTGATCTTCAACCTATTTATCAAAGAACGATCATTTAAAATATTCAAACTAAACAACCCAGCTTCAGAGAGAAAAATTTCGATCAATCTAAATAAGCGATAATTTATCGTTCAGTTTAAACATTTATACTACTTAATTGGAATAGGAATGGAATTGTTACCCATTTTTGGCAATTATTTTTAAAAAATATATCACCGCCCGACGAAGTAAAATAGAATCAATAAGTTAGTGTGCGAAACAAATTGTGATGATGCACCATTTTCGATCGTTAAACGATCTAATTTTATTGAATGGGTAATGATTGTGGAAATACAATAAACACTGTTAATACAAACGCGCAAAACAAAAATCATTAAAAGATTGTTGTAATAATAAATTTTGCTTTTCTTTGCATCAATAAAATTTAAAAAATGAAGACATTTAAATCAATATGGCTTTGGTGGGGCAACACTTTCCTCTGTTAGAGGTGAAGCCATATTGTATTTTTTAAAATACTTAACCGGCTTACCTTTTACAGGTAAGCCGGTTTTTTCGTTTTTCACAGATTTCATTTAATATAAAAAAATAAAACGCATTAATAATGAAGTATTTAACTCTTAATAACCGGGCATGGCGGTGGCAGGATTACTTTTTACAAACGTGAAAGGATAACCTTCGTGTCTCCCTAATTTTAGGGATGAAACGGCTTATCGGATCACGATAAGCCGTTTTTTTTATAAATAATTTTAAATAAAACTCAAATATGAAACAATACAACTTTAAAACCAGTGTCAGGGAAATCTTAGCCGATACGGTCACTCCTGTAAGTGTTTACCTCAAAATGCGCGACATTTTTCCAAATGCATTGCTGCTTGAAAGTTCCGATCATCACAGTCTCGAGAACAGCTATTCGTTTATCTGCCTAAAACCTGAAGCGTCAATTGAAGTAGATCAATTCAGAACCACAAAAAAATATCCAGACGGACGAACCGAAACCGGTCAGATTACCAAAAGCGGACAACTTGCCGATGAGATGGAAGCATTTTTCGACAGCTTCAAAGCGGAGAGTCATTTACCGGAACTTCCAGCCAACGGTTTTTTTGGTTATGTCAGTTACGATGGGGTTCAGTATTTCGAGACGATCAAATTTAAAAATCCGGTGAATCCTGCTTATGCTATTCCTGAGGTTCACTATGCTTTTTATCATTATATCATTGCCATCAATCATTTTCAGAACCGCATCCAGTTGATTGAAAATCTTTTCGAGGGAGAAACCTCTTCGCTCAACGCAATTGAAGATTTATTGACCAGCCGCAATTTTGCCACATTTTCGTTTGATACCGTTAATGGTGAAAGCTCAAATATTACCGATGAGGAATATAAAACAATGGTTACCAAAGGGAAGAAACACTGTTTCAGAGGTGATGTATTTCAGATTGTTCTCTCGAGACAATACGCTCAGCAATTCTCCGGAGACGATTTCAATGTTTACCGCGCCCTGCGTTCTATCAACCCATCACCGTACCTGTTTTACTTCGATTACGGGAATTACAAGATTTTCGGATCATCTCCCGAGGCGCAGCTTCAGATCAATAAACGAAAAGTATCGATTAACCCCATTGCAGGAACCGTTCGCAGAACCGGAAATGACGAACAGGATCGTTTGCAGGCTGAAAAACTTTCGAATGACCCCAAGGAGAATGCAGAACATGTAATGCTGGTTGACCTTGCCCGCAATGATCTGAGCCGTAACGCTACGAACGTAGAGGTTGAACTTTTTCGCGAAGTCCAATTCTATTCACATGTGATTCACCTTGTATCGAAAGTTACAGGAATACTTCCCGAAGGATCGAATCCTGTCCGTGTGATGGGCGATTCATTTCCGGCCGGAACACTCTCGGGAGCACCAAAATTTAAAGCGATGGAACTGATTGATGAATACGAAAATCAAAATCGTGGCTATTACGGTGGATGTATTGGTTTTATAGGTTTCGACAACCGCTTCAACCATGCCATTATGATCCGTTCGTTCTTAAGTAAAAACAATACACTTTTCTACCAGGCCGGAGCGGGAATTGTAGCAGCCTCGGACGAAGAAAGCGAATTGCAGGAAGTTGGAAATAAACTGGCTGCTTTGAAAAAGGCGATCATCATGGCCAAAGAAATCAAATAAACATCCATTAAGACATAAAAAATATCCAAATGAAAATATTAGTAATCGACAATTACGACTCCTTCACCTATAACCTCGTTCATGCTTTGAAAAAGTTTGAAGGAGTTACTGTTGAAGTCAAACGAAATGATGAAGTAGCTGAAGAAGAACCAGATCTGTACGACAAAATCGTATTCTCGCCCGGGCCCGGATTGCCCGAAGAGGCAGGTTCGATGCTTTCGATCATCAAAAATTATGCAGGCAAAAAACCGATGTTGGGTGTTTGCCTGGGACATCAGGCAATAGGCGAATCCTTTGGTGGAACCTTACAAAACATGAACAATGTTCTTCATGGCATTGCTACCCCAATAACAGTGGTTGCCGAATCTTATATGCTCGACGGACTTCCTGAGACTTTTGATGCGGGCCGTTATCACTCGTGGATTGTTGAAAAAGAATCGCTGCCCTCAGTTCTTGAGATTACAAGCATCGATAAGGAAGGAAGGATCATGTCGTTTCAACACCGGGAATTTGATATTCAAGGAGTTCAGTTTCATCCGGAATCGATTTTAACACCGCTTGGTGAAAAGATCCTTGAGAACTGGGTCAGACATTAAAAGTGCTTCATCACTAAAAAGAAACACTATTTCAATTTATTTCATTGCATATCAGCCTAATTTCAAAAACTTTAAAATGAGAGATATTCTAAACTACCTTTTCGAATACAAAAGGTTAACGATAAAAGAAGCAGAAGAAATCCTGCTCGAAATTGCAGGAGGTAAACACTCCGATGCTGAGATTGCGGCATTTATGACCGTCTTCAACATGCGTACAATTAGCATTGACGAACTTGCCGGATTTCGCAATGCACTTTTAAAAACTTGTATTCCAATTGATTTGTCGTCATTTAATGCAATCGACTTGTGCGGAACGGGTGGCGACGGAAAAGACACTTTCAATATTTCAACCTTATCGGCTTTCGTAGTTGCCGGAGCAGGCGCCACCGTCGCCAAGCATGGTAATTATGCCGCTTCGTCAGGTTGCGGATCGTCGAATGTGATGGAACATCTCGGTTATAAATTTTCGAATGATCACGACAGGCTACGAAATGAACTGGCCGATTGCGGAATCACGTTTCTTCATGCACCGCTTTTCAATCCGGCAATGAAAAACGTGGGACCGGTTCGTCGCGCATTACGTCTAAAAACCTTTTTCAATATGCTCGGACCGATGGTGAATCCCGGAAGACCACAGAATCAGATCGTCGGGGTTTTCAGCCTCGAACTGGCCCGCATGTATAACTATCTCTATCAAAAGAGCGATGTCAACTATTGCATCATTCACAGCATCGGTGGCTACGACGAAATCTCCCTGACAGGCGATTTTAAAGTGCTCACCAACAAATCGGACCGGATACTTTCACCTTCTAACCTGGGAATGCCGCTTGTAAAAGCGGAAGAATTAGCTGGTTCGGGTGATGTGCCCGGAACAGCAGCAATTTTCGTGAATGTTCTTCATGGTAAAGGGACAATTGCTCAAAATTCAGTTGTAATCGCAAACGCTGCAATGGCCCTCGCAACTTACTTTCCGGAGAAAGGTATTGAGGAATGCCTCGAAGCTGCCAAATCTTCACTGCTTGGAGGAAAAGCTTTAAAAGTTTTCACAAAATTAATTTCTTTGCAATGAGCACCATATTGGATGAGATTGTAGCAAACCGTAAGGAAGAGGTTGCGAAGCAGAAACTGAATATTCCTTTGTCAGAAATACAATCAAAAATTGATCTGAGCATTCCCCGGAATTCACTTTCAGAGCGATTACAATCTTTCGGAGCAAGTGGTGTTATTGCAGAATTCAAGAGACGATCACCGTCAAAAGGGGTGATTAATGATCGTGTTCAGCCTGAAATTGTCACAAAAGGATATTCAGATGCCGGCGCTTCAGGACTATCGGTTCTGACGGACACGAAATATTTCGGCGGCAGCACCGCCGATTTTACGGCTGCAAGGAATGCAAATCCGCTTACTCCGCTACTTCGAAAAGATTTTATGGTTGACGAATACCAGCTTTTTGAATCCAAACTATTAAATACGGACGTTATTTTACTGATTGCAGCTGTTTTAGAGAAAACCGAAATCTCACGTTTTGCTTCAATCGCTCACGAACTCGGAATGGAGGTACTACTTGAACTACATGATGAAAGCGAAATTGATAAGATTGACAAGCTAATTGACATGATCGGTATCAACAACCGAAATCTCAAAGACTTTAAAGTTGACATGGATCGTTCGCTGAAATTGCTTGACCGACTTCCGGCCAATGCTGTAAAAATATCAGAAAGCGGACTAAGCGATCCGGAGACAGTGAATTTCCTGCATAAACGGGGCTTTCAGGGTTTTTTGATGGGAGAGAATTTTATGAAATCAGAAGATCCCTCAACAGCTTGTCGTGATTTTATCAGTAAGCTAAATTACAAATCAATTTCATATTAAAGAAGTTATGAAAATAAAAGTGTGCGGAATGCGCAACCCGTCAAATATTGGAGACCTGGTTAAACTAAAGCCTGATTATATTGGCTTTATCTTTTATCCTAAATCGAAACGCTTTATCGGAGAGCAAATCCCTGATGAAATTCAGTCATTGATTCCGGTATATATTCAAAAAGTCGGCGTTTTTGTAGATGAACCATTCGATAACCTGCTTGAAAAATTTAAAAGTAACAAGCTGGATATGATTCAGCTTCACGGAAGTGAACTGCCGGGATATTGCGAAAGGCTTAAGAAACTTGAGATTCCTCTCATAAAAGTATTTAGCATTGATGAGGCGTTCGATTTCGAAACCGTCAAACCATATGATCTTTTTTGCGATTATTACCTGTTCGATACGGCAAGCGACCTTCGGGGCGGATCGGGGTTGAAATTTGACTGGAAGAAATTAGAGCAGTACAAAGACGACAAACCATTCTTTTTAAGCGGGGGAATTCGACCAACCGATGTTGAAGAGATCAAACAAATTACACACAATGAATTGTATGCAATTGATGTTAACAGTGGATTTGAAATTGAGCCCGGTATTAAAGATATTCCGAAACTGAAATCGTTCATGGAGGAATTAAGAAAGTGAAAAACAAAAACATTAAAATCATTATAAAATGAGTTATCAATCAGACGATAAAGGATACTATGGCACATTCGGTGGAGCGTTTATTCCCGAAATGATGTATCCAAACGTTCATCAATTACAGAACTGCTACCTTGAAATCATCGAAAGCGATGAATTCAGGCAAGAGTTTAAGCAACTGCTTCGCGACTATGCGGGAAGACCTTCGCCCCTTTATTATTCCGACCGTCTTTCGGATCATTACAATGCGAAGATTTACCTGAAGCGTGAAGACCTGAACCATACCGGATCTCACAAGATCAACAATACGATTGGTCAGATATTGCTCGCCAAACGGTTAGGTAAAACACGCATTATCGCTGAAACCGGGGCCGGTCAGCATGGTGTCGCAACAGCGACCGTTTGTGCCAGGGCAGGTTTGGAGTGCATTGTTTATATGGGAGCATTGGATGTCGCCCGACAGTCGCCTAACGTTGAAAAAATGAAAATGTTAGGCGCTGAAGTGAGGCCGGTTTATAGTGGGAACAAAACCTTGAAAGACGCCACAAATGAGGCCATCCGCGACTGGATCAACAATCCGGTTGATACCCACTATATATTAGGATCAGTTGTAGGACCACACCCCTACCCCGATATGGTTGCCCGGTTTCAGTCGGTTATCAGTGAAGAAATCAGGGTGCAACTTCTGGAGAAAACAGGGAAGGAAACACCTGATTATGTGATTGCCTGTGTTGGAGGTGGAAGCAATGCCGCCGGCGCTTTTTATCATTTTCTGGACGATCCTTCCGTTAAATTAATTGCGGTTGAGGCTGCAGGAAAGGGAGTTGATTCCGGTGAATCCGCAGCCACGACCCAACTTGGGCATACGGGTGTACTTCATGGAAGCAAAAGTTTGTTGATGCAAACGCCGGATGGACAGATTGTAGAACCATACTCGCTTTCGGCAGGATTGGATTATCCAGGAATCGGCCCAATGCATGCCAACCTTTTTGTTACCAAAAGAGCTCAATTTCTCAGCGCCACCGACGACGAAGCGCTTCGTGCTGCTTTATACCTTACTCAAAAAGAAGGAATTATACCAGCGCTCGAATCTGCCCATGCGTTAGCAGCGCTCGAAATGATTGATTTCAAACCTGAAGATGTTGTCGTAGTAAATGTTTCGGGTCGCGGTGATAAGGATATGGAAGCCTACCTAAATTATTATCAATCCATTAAATAATTTCACACTCATGAAAAATCGAATTACATCACTTTTCAAAAGAAAAGACGAAAATATTCTTTCAATATACTTTACTGCCGGATACCCGGAACTGAATGATACCGTGAAAATTATCAGTCAGCTCGAAAAAAGCGGGGCCGATCTGGTTGAAATCGGAATGCCATTCTCCGATCCCGTTGCCGATGGCCTGGTAATTCAGCAAAGCTCCGAAATCGCCCTCAAAAATGGAATGACGATTGATTTGTTGTTCGGGCAACTCAAAGAAATTCGCAAAAGCGTTTCAATTCCCTTAATATTAATGGGATATCTGAATCCAGTGATGCAATATGGAATCGAGGCGTTTTGTGAAAAATGCAATGAAACAGGTATTGACGGAACGATTATCCCCGATCTGCCGCTTGAGATTTATGAAACGGAATACAAGGAGATTTTCGAAAAAAATTCTGTGAGCAATATTTTTCTGATAACTCCCCAAACTTCGGATGAAAGAATCAGAAAAATTGATGCACTCTCCACAAGTTTTATTTACATGGTCTCCTCTTCATCCACTACAGGAGTAAAAGGAGCCGTCAATGAGGAACAAATAACCTATTTCGATAGAATCCGTGCAATGAATCTACGCTCTAAGCGATTGATTGGGTTTGGAATTTCAGACAAAGCCTCCTTTGAAAAATCAGCTGGTTACGCCAATGGTGCCATCATTGGAAGCGCATTTGTCAAAGCAATTGAAGGTCCGGGAACGATTGAAATCAAGGTGAAGGACTTCGTTCAGAAGTTTTATTAAACATGGGATTAAATAAGAATAAAGACTTCCTTCCCAAAACTTCTGTGTCTTTTTATAAATAAAGTTAAATTTGCCCCAAATTTTAATTAATGAAAAACAGTTTTGTAGTATTCTTTGTGTTTGTGTTCTTCTTGAACCTTAACGCTAAAGCCGATGAAGGGATGTGGCTTCCTTCGCTTGTTGGTAAATTGAACATCCAGAAAATGAATTCGATAGGATGTAATTTGACCGCTGAGCAAATTTACAGCATTAACCATTCAAGTCTAAAGGATGCTGTAGTTGCCCTCGATCGTGGTTCATGTACTGCAGAATTGATTTCAGCCGATGGATTACTATTGACCAATCACCATTGTGGTTTTGGCGAAATTCAGGCGCACAGTTCCGTTCAGCACGATTACCTGAAAGATGGTTTCTGGGCGATGAAACGGGAAGAAGAACTTTCGAATCCGGGCAAAACAGTTACTTTTCTAATCAGCATGGAAGATGTAACTGAACAGGTAATGAAGGAGGTTACTGATTCTATGGACGAAAATACCCGCATCACAAAGATTCGCGAGGCAGGTGCAAAAATAGAAAAAGAAGCAAAAGGTGAAACTGGTTACGAAACCCGTGTCAGAAGCCTTTTCGAATCGAATAAATACTTTCTCTTTGTTAGCCAGACGTTTAACGATATTCGTCTGGTTGGAGCACCACCACAGTCAATTGGCAAATTTGGAGGCGAAACCGACAACTGGATGTGGCCTCGTCATACCGGCGATTTCTCGATGTTCAGGGTTTATTGCGGTCCTGACGGAAAACCTGCCGAATATTCGAAAGACAATGTTCCTTATCACCCAAAACATTTTCTTCCAATTTCATTAAAAGGAGTTGAAAAAAACAGTTTCTCAATGGTGATGGGTTATCCGGGTACAACTACGCGCTACCGGACTTCCAACGAAGTGAAATACACAATGGATGTTGTTAATGAAATCCGAATTACTGCACGAGAATCCAAACTGAATATTATCAGGGACTTCATGGCTACAAGCCAGAAAGCAAGAATCCAATACGCCTCAAAATTTGCACGAAGCTCAAACTATTATAAATACTCAATCGGACAGAACAAAGGATTGACTGCCCTTAACGTTATTGGCAAAAAACAGGCGATTGAAAACGATTTTCTAAAATGGGTGAACGAAAAGCCTGAACGAAAAGCCAAATACGGAAGCGCACTCGATTCGATTAATGCAGCTTTTAAAAGCCGTGAAGAGAAAATCGCTTTTCAGTATGCACGCGAAGCACTGCTTAGTGGCGCTGAAATATTCGCCTTTACAGCTGAAGCCTCCTCTCTTTATGAAGCTTTAAAAGGTAACGATAAAACTAAAATTGATGCTGCCGCCGAAGAACTGCGTAGTTCGCTTGGTGAGTATTTTAAAGATTATGACGCCAATACCGATCAAAAAGTGGCCGGTGCATTGTTAAAACTCTACGCCACAAAAGTTAATCCAAGGTATATTCCCGGATTTTTTCAGGAGATAGGATCGAAGTACAAAGGCAATTTCGATGCCTATGCACAAAAACTCTTCGAAAAAAGCATTTTTGCCGATCAGGCAAAGCTGGAATCATTCTTAAACAAACCATCACGGAAAGCACTCGATAAAGACATGGCATTCAATGCAATGCGTTCAATCTTTATAACATTGAATGTTATTTCGCAGGATCTGGGCAATACAACCGACGGTCTTGACAAAGCCCGCAGATTATTCGTTGCCGGATTGAACGAAATGAATAAAGACAAATCGGTTTATCCCGATGCAAATTCGACCATGCGGCTTACTTACGGTATTGTTGATGGATATGTGCCTCATGATGCAACCTACTACGATTATTTCACAACATTGAAAGGTTACGAAGAAAAGGGGATTCCGGGCGATGTCGATTTTGATTTCCCTCAGAAACTGGTCGACATGTACAAAGCCAAAGATTTCGGACAATATGCCGATAAAGATGGAACCTTACACACTTGCTTTACTTCGAATAACGATATTACAGGCGGAAATTCAGGAAGTCCGGTGATTAACGGCGACGGGGAACTCATTGGTATTGCTTTTGATGGCAACTGGGAAGCAATGAGCGGCGATATCGCATTTGAACCTGAATTACAGAAATGTATCAATGTAGATATCCGTTTTGTGCTTTGGACCATCGATAAATTCGCCGGTGCCAGCCATTTAATCGACGAGATGAAATTGATCAGATAATCGGTGACCGATTAATAATTATCGGAAGCAGAAACGGCAAAAATAAAATTAACGATATTGAAAGACCGGCCAAACTACCTGTCTTTCAATATTTTAACCAAAAGCATGACGCAGCGAGAGAATCCTGAAATCATTATTTACACCGATGGTGCAGCCCGTGGAAATCCAGGTCCCGGAGGATATGGCGTTGTTATGATGTCGGGACCGCACCGAAAAGAACTTTCGCAGGGCTACAAACTCACAACCAACAATCGGATGGAGTTAATGGCGGCTGTGGTTGGGCTTGAAACACTAAAAGTCGGACCTTGTAAAGTAACTATCTATACCGATTCGAAGTATGTGGCGGATTCGGTAGAGAAACGATGGGTTTTTAACTGGGTGAAAACCAATTTTAAAGGGAAAAAGAACAGCGACCTCTGGAAAAGGTTTCTGGAAGTTTCGGCACGTCATCATGTAAAATTCGTTTGGGTGAAGGGGCATGCCAGTATTCCTGAAAATGAACGGTGCGACGAGTTGGCGGTTGCAGCATCATTTATGCCCAACTTACCGCAAGACACAGGATATCAAATCGATAATTAAAAAGAAATACAGTTTCATTTATTTAATGAAATGAAATACATTTGTCAGGCAAAATCGTTAAAAAAATGAAGTGGCTTTACAACTTAGGAATACTCGCATATTACCTGCTGCTTAAAATCGTTTCGATCAGAAACGAAAAAGCACGCAAATGGCTCGAGGGTCGTAAAGATATCTTCAAACGTTTACGCGAAACAATTACCCCTGGCGAACGAATTCTTTGGTTTCACGCTTCTTCGCTTGGCGAGTTCGAACAGGGTAGACCAGTCATTGAGTCAATTCGCAAGTTAAAACCAGACTACAAAATCCTGCTTACATTTTTCTCACCTTCGGGTTATGAATTAAGAAAAGACTACAAATACGCCGACTACATTTTTTACCTTCCTTTAGATACTAAAAAGAACGCCGCCCGGTTTATCGATATTGTAAGACCCGAAAAAGTCTTTTTTATTAAGTATGAATTTTGGTATAACTTTCTCACACAGTTGAAAGAAGAAGGAATACCAACCTATATTTTCTCCGCCTTGTTCCGCCCTTCGCAAATCTTTTTTAAACCCTGGGGAAAATGGTATTTAAAGGCAATCGCCACCTATGAGCACATTTTTGTACAAAATCAGGAGTCATTTGATATTCTTCACAAATTTGGATTTATAAATGTATCTGTTTCGGGCGATACCCGTCTTGATCGTGTTGGTGAAATAGCAGATGCAGCACCAAGGCTTGATAAATTGGAGATTTTTTGTGGCGGTCAAAAGGCCATTATTGCTGGAAGTACCTGGAAAGAAGATGAAGATCTCTTTATTCCATACCTTAATAAATGCCGGTCGGGTCAGAAATTCGTTATTGCCCCTCACGAAGTCAATCCGCAAACACTTGAACGGGTTTGCAGCGCTCTTGAAAAACCCTACGCCCTTTATTCGACGGCAACACGCGAAGAGCTGGCAAATGCAGAAGTATTGATTGTTGACGGTTACGGATACCTTGTTTCGGTTTACAGGTATGGAATGCTGGCTTATGTTGGCGGGGGATTTACATCCGGAATTCATAGCACGCTTGAACCCGCAGCGTTTGGACTTCCCGTAATTTTCGGTCCCGATTATCAAAAATTCCAGGAAGCCCATGATATGTTAAGACTTGGTGCCGCTACCTGTATTAATAATTACGAGGAACTCGAAACGCAAATTGACAGTTACCGGTCGAATCCGGAAAAGCTCCTTTCTGATGCTGCAATCGCACAAGCGTATGTCAATAAAAATCGTGGCGCTTCAAAAGAAATTGTGAAATATCTTTTCCTGTAATCCTATTTCGTCTCTACCAAACTATTTCTCTCCATCGCATCTTCATGACGTCCCCCATCTCAGTTTGATGACGGCTTATTGACTAATAATCTGTACCTTCCAATATTCCTAATTTCTTCAACAATATTTATTTTTGTAAACTTTTTGCAATTATCAAACTATCATATATTTATATATCAAGTAAATAACAATGTAAAGTTGATAACTTTTTTTGCCATGTGGTAAAAATGTAAACGGAAACGTCGTTGAGTCGCTATATTGCATCAACAAAAAAAGGGTTTTATACATGACATATAAACCCAATTAAATCAACCTAATATTAAAAAATAATGGAATTAAAAGAGATCACCCCCCAACAAAAAGATGACTCCCCGGCAACTTATTCACCGGATGAAGCATTTGTGGCATCGGTTAAATATTTCAAGGGTGACGATCTTGCGGCTCGTGTTTGGGTCAACAAATATGCGTTAAAAGATTCGTACGGCAATATATTTGAATTGACTCCTGACGACCTTCATCATCGCCTTTCCTCGGAGATTGCAAGAATCGAAAAAAATTATCCGAATCCAATATCGGAAGATGAATTATTTGGACTTTTCAAAGATTTCAAATATATCGTACCTCAAGGTGGTCCTATGACAGGCATCGGTAATGAATTTCAGGTTGGTTCGTTATCAAATTGCTTTGTGGTAGGAAATGGCGCTGATTCATATGGTGGAATTATTATGATCGATCAGGAGCAAGTCCAGTTGATGAAACGCCGTGGCGGAGTTGGACATGATTTATCGCACATTCGCCCTAAAGGATCGCCTGTAAAAAATTCGGCCTTAACTTCAACGGGGATTGTCCCATTTATGGAGCGGTTCTCGAATTCGACACGCGAAGTAGCACAGGACGGCAGACGCGGAGCCCTCATGTTGTCAGTTTCTATCCGGCATCCTGACTCTGAAGAGTTTATTGATGCCAAAATGGACGAAGGCAAAGTAACGGGCGCCAATGTATCGGTAAAAATCGATGATGAATTTATGCAGGCCGTTCGTGATAAAACAACTTATAATCAGAAATATCCGATCGACAGCAACCATCCAACCTATTCGAAGGAAACAGATGCTGCCAAGTTGTGGGACAAAATTGTTTTCAACGCATGGAAATCGGCTGAGCCAGGTATTCTTTTTTGGGATACCATTATCCGCGAATCAGTTCCGGATTGTTATGCCGATCTTGGCTATAAAACAGTTTCGACAAACCCTTGCGGCGAAATTCCACTTTGTCCTTACGATAGTTGTCGGTTAATAGCGCTGAATTTATATTCATATGTAGATGAGCCATTTACTCCAAAGGCAAAATTTGATTTCGATCTGTTCCGTAAACACATCCGCCAGACACAGCAAATAATGGATGATATCATTGATTTGGAACTTGAGAAAATCGATGCAATTTACAATAAAATCATTGTCGATCCGGAAGATACTGAAATCAAACGGGTTGAAATCAATCTTTGGGAGAAAATCAAAAAGATGGCGATTAACGGACGACGCACAGGTATTGGCATAACTGCCGAAGGTGATATGCTTGCCGCGCTTGGATTGCGTTATGGTTCGGAAACTGCTGTTGAATTTTCAGTTGAGGTTCACAAAATTGTAGCACTGGAAGCCTATCGCGGATCGGTTAATCTCGCCAAAGAACGTGGTGCATTCCCGATTTACGATTCAAAACGCGAAAAGAACAATCCTTTTATCCAACGTCTTGCGCAGGCAGACCCTGAATTATACAAGGACATGACCCGCTTTGGTCGACGTAATATTGCTTTACTGACGATTGCCCCGACTGGAACTACAAGTTTGATGACACAAACAACTTCAGGAATAGAACCTGTTTTTATGCCTGTATACAAACGCCGCCGCAAAGTCAATCCCAACGATAAAGATGCACGCATCGACTTTGTCGACGAAATGGGTGACAGCTGGGAAGAGTACATTGTATTCCACCATAAATTTAAAACATGGATGGAAGTCAATGGTTTTGAGCTTAAACGAAACTATACGAACGAGGAGTTAGACGCGATAGTCGCCAAATCGCCGTATCACAAAGCCTCTTCGAACGATATTGATTGGTTGGCCAAGATTAAAATGCAGGGGCAGATCCAGAAGTGGGTCGACCATTCAATCTCCGTTACCATCAATCTACCGGAAGAAGCCACCGAAGAACTGGTCAACAAGCTCTACTTTGCAGCCTGGGAAAGTGGATGTAAAGGGGTAACTGTTTACCGCGAAGGATCGCGTTCAGGAGTTTTGATCTCAACCAAAGACAAAAAGAAAGACGGCATTTTCCCGACAAAACGTCCCGAAATACTTGAAGCTGACATTGTTCGACTTCAAAACAACAAGGAGAAATGGATTGCCTTTATCGGACTGATAGATGGGAAACCGTATGAAATTTTCACAGGTTTGGCTGATGACGAAGATGGAATACTTCTGCCACGTTCAGTTACTTCGGGATGGATTATCAAGAGCAAGGATGAATCGGGAATCACACGGTACGATTTCCAATACTGCAATTCAAGAGGTTACAAAACAACAATTGAAGGTCTGTCGTATAAGTTCAATCCGATCTTCTGGAACTATGCAAAACTGATTTCGAGTGTATTGCGTCATAGCATGACCATACAAAAAGTTGTTGAACTGGTTACCAGCCTTCAGTTTGATGTAGAGTCAATCAATACCTGGAAAAACGGAGTAGCACGTGCATTGAAGAAATACATTCCGAATGGTACGGCTGCTGAAGATTCAAAATGTGAAGGTTGCGGATCAGCGAATGTTATTTACCAGGAAGGCTGCCTGATCTGTCAGGATTGCGGATCTTCGAAATGTGGATGATTTTTCATGAACTCCATATATCATCAGGGAGGCCCGAATTTCGGGCCTCTTTTCATTTACAACAATGATAATGGCTCTCCTTTTGTGGTATAACCAACAACCATGCTGTTTTCATACTCTTTACTCATTGCATAAACCATTCTTAGGAACCGTTCATCAGCTTGGTCTACATATTGTTGCACTTCCTTGCGTAAAACAATTGCTGTCATGATTTCTATTTTTTTATATACTGCAAATTACAACAACAAACGATTAATAAACAGACTAATATAGATTGAAATTCATTGTTTAAAGTCGCAGATTGTATTACCGCACCAGCCTGGATTTTGATTGTCAACTAAAACTTCATCAGCCCTTCCAATTTTTCATGGGCAATTTTGGTCTCTTCTTCTAAACTCTTGCGGATCACTTTCTTTGCAACATCGAAAGCTGTGGCCATATTGTACGCCAACCTCACATTTACTTCAACATTTTTTCCGATTTTCTTATACATTTCAACCATAGGTAATACCTGGCCAATCTCCTGAGCAATAAGATTTTTAGATGCAGCAACTGTTTTTGTCACTGATGCCGCTTCCTCATTATTAAGTTGTTGGTTGGCTATACTATTTTCGATAAGTGCAGCAATCTGGGTATTGATCTGACCAGCTAACTCAAGCTTGGCAGTCTCCATTGCCTGAAGTTTGGCGGCAGTTTGTGTTTCGCCGATTGAGTTTCCGGTAGCCATAATATATTTAGGCTCATTTTTATCGTTGGTTTCATATTGCCTCATCCACGAACGTTCAAGCTGTTTGTCAAGAGGCAGCGCACCAAGGGCGACATAAAACCCATCTCTTTTATACTTTTTGGCTTCTACTCGGGCGCTTCGAATGGCTTTTGAAGTAATATCTTTTTTTAAATCCTTATTGGTTTGCTGAGCCATAAGCAAATTTGAAGCTGCGAATAAAAAGGCGAAAGCCAAGAGTAATTTAACGGTCGTTTTGATGATTTATTGTTTAAATAAAGGTTTAAATTGTTTTTATCTTATAGTACCAAAAAACTACAAAATGTCACAGGTCAGCGAAATATTTATGCGTAAATTTTGATTTAAAAAATTTGTTTTTGATTAAAATGAATGCAAATGAATCCCAACAACCGATTACGGAGCAAAGTCGAAGGAAAAGAGTTATCGTTCCAAATTGGTTATGTGAATTACCCGATCGGCATATATTATATTGGAAGGTGCTGAGAAGAGGTGCTTCTTGACTTGTATTATCTTATAGTAAATATTTTATTTTGCTTTATTTATTTTTGGTAATCCCACTTTTCGAAGCATTTCATTTGCTTTAGCCAATTTCTCAGGGAAAAGCACTTTGTCATTGAAGAAATCCAGTGACTTATCAATCAATACAACTGGACGTTTTTTCATATCTATCTCGTTAATATTCATATCTTTAAATTTTTCGTTTCACCAAAAATGCATCATAATCAATATCTTTACGAAATTCTTCCCACTCTTCCTGCTTTTCTCCATATATTTCAAAATCCCCTTGAGCATCATCCAAATATTTTGTAATCCCCATCCTGTACAACCTAGTTCTTGATTTATTGCTGCCGGTGGCATATACCAGAGCTTCTGTATATTTATCGGTGAAAGCGTAAAGTGTTGAAACAACAGTGGCTAAAACTTTTTCGCTATCTCCATTATTGGAAATCACATTATCATCAATTTCGCCAGTTTCTGCATTCATATCACCAAAACCAAGATTGTAAAGATCTTTATAGTTCGTCGGCGTAAATTGAACCAATTTGGTAATTTTACCTTTGTGGCCAATGCTCACAAATTCAAACACCTCAAGGTATTCTCCTGATCTGATTTCATACCTGTCAAGTTTCATTTATCCGAGTTTCTACCACAAATATCGTAAATAATTATGAACTGTCAATACTCTTAAATAATATTTGTATCCACAGAAATACAATATATTGCCCCTTCTCTACAAATTCTAATTGCAATTCAGATTATTCAAACCATTAATAAACAGATTAATAGTTATTGAAAACCCTTGTTTGAAGGTATGGATTGCAAATCAGCACCAGTGAATATTTCTTACCAATTGACCTGATTCGGCTAACCGCAGGTGATGATTAAAATTCGAATGTCAGTAGCAGAGAAACCGCAATTACAAATCTACTTGCCTTAGCTATTTCTGGTGAATATCCTGAAGAGCTTAGTGAAGGCTTGCCTGCGACCCCTGAGATCTAAATTGCCTGAACGTTTTGAAGTCATGCCCTCGCTATTCATTCAAATTCAGATAAATAATAGTTTGCAAATCCTTTTTCTAAGAGGTGTGGATTAAAAATCTGCACCAAAAGAGTAGGTGAGTTTAAAGCTGATCCGTTCGCATACAAATTTGTGTAGGTCCTGTAGCTAGAAAAAAGTAAGTTTATTGGGATAAGTGGCTGCACCAAATATTTATGAAATTACCAATTTATCAAATAAAATCAAACACCGATTTCCTTCTTACCAATTGAAATACATCTAATTGCATTTTATTCATCCCCAAAATCTATCTTCAACTGCGTATCGATCAGCCTGAAGCTCTTGCGGTGATAAGGGGTAATTCCAAACTCGGATAATGCCTTCCGGTGAAAGGCGGTCGGATACCCTTTATTCTGGTTCCATCCATATTCGGGATATTCTTCGTGTAAGGCCAGCATAAAATCGTCGCGGTAGGTCTTGGCAAGTACAGACGCAGCAGCAATCGAAAGGTATTTACCATCGCCCTTTACTACTGTTGTGTAGGGAATATTTTGATAAGGCTTAAACCGGTTCCCATCGACAATAATATGATCCGGCCGGACAGTAAGCTGATCTAATGCACGATGCATCGAAAAGATCGAAGCATTCAGAATATTTACCTTATCAATTTCAAGATGATCATAGGTGCCAACCGCCCAGGCAATTGCGGCTTCTTCGATGATGGGGCGCAATTCATAACGCTGCTTTTCGGTTAGTTTCTTCGAATCGTTCAGCAATTCGGAGCTGAAATTCCCTGGCAAGATTACTGCAGCTGCAAATACAGGTCCGGCAAGACATCCCCTGCCCGCCTCATCGCAACCAGCTTCGATAACTCCTCTCTTTAGATTATGCAGCAGCATGTTTTGATTTCTTTATTTGGCACCGATTTATATGCGAAGTTTAAATTTCAAAGCGAATTAGCAGCTGGTTACTGGCAACTGGTTACTGGTTTTTAGCAACTTGCTGAAATCACTTTCTCCAAATACATCTTGACTTCAAAATGATATTCATATCGGAGCAGTAGGTTTAGCTATTGGCCGGTTGCAAGAAGCCATTAGCCAGCAGCAAGAATATCATCACTGCGTCAACGTAAACCTGAAACTAAGACCAAAATTAGCATTTGTCGTGCGATAGGCATTCGAAATAAACGGGCTGTTCAAAATCCGGTCGTAAAACAACCGCACGATAAATACCTCGCTAAGATTATAATCAGCCGAAAACTTAATTGAGAACGATTCCTGTCCTGCCGTAGTCTGGTTGTTCTCTTCAATCAGTTTACGAAGTACGGTTTTATTTTTTCCATATGTCAGATCAGCCCTGACATTTAAATCGTTATTCAATGCCTTTTGCGAAGTCTTCGTTTTAATAAACATCTTCATATTCTCGAAACGGTAACCTAAACCAAGGCTTGCCTCATTGTTATAAAGTTCCATCGCCTGATTATTGGTCAGACTGAGCATGACATTTCTAGTCTTCCGATACTCGAAACGGGAGGTAACATTGTTGAGCCAGGTAATATCAATATCAAAAAGCGGATTAAAAGTTTCGTTTATGTTGATGGTTGCTATATCGTATTTAGGCAGAAAATTATTCTGTGCGTTTAATAAATAACTAAATCCATCATTTTCAGTCTGGTAATTAAGATTCGAGATGTAAGAGCCAATACTGTAAGTTGAACGATAGTCGTGTGTGATGCTCATCGATTTCATCACATCCTTAAGTCCCGAGATTTTATTAACGACTCCCGAATACTGAATACGCCAATTCGGCATCATAAATTTGGCAGATGGAAATGGGGTAAGTGAAACCTTTTCGGCACTTTTACCTGAATAAGCGGCAAGAAATGCAGGGATCAAAACCTCCTGTGCCGACGGACCGTACCCAGCCGGATAACCGGTAACCGGATCAATTGAACCGGGGGCATAGCCAAAGTTTGGATTAGCCACCCGCGTTTGATCGAGCCGCCGGGCAATTATTTCGCGATTTTGCCGGAACTGGTTCCAGACTTTTGAGTCCTGCACGGCCGATTTTCCAAGTTTTTCGAATGATGAACCAATTGAAATAATGGACATCGTGAAATTGCCGTTGTACGATTTATTATAACTGTCCCAGCCATTTTGGTTATCATAGATCAGAAATTCGGTGGAATTGCTCGAAAAGCTCCGGTTTGCATTGATGTCAATCTTCAAATCGGGGATTGGAACTAATTTTGCCCTGATGTTCAAACGTGTATTTGTACTCAGCATAAAAGGCTTATTCAGAATGGTGTCGGTTGAGACCCATCCCCTTTCAGCTGCCGACTGTCCGAAACCTGCATCCTGATGACCCAGAATAAAAGGGATTCCAGGAGCAAACGAACTGCCACCATCAGCAGTCTCAAAATTAGAAGATCCCAAAAAATTGGTTCCTGGTAAATAACCGTAAAGCGATGTTCCGCTATTTTCGGTATATGAGACATTTATGTTGTAAAGCATCATCAGAAAACGCGCAAGGTATTCATCAAGATGCAAACTTTCCTTCACATCTTTGTCTTTCCCACCTGTGACTTCGACGATCGCCTTCGGGCAATCAATTTCGGGGGTGAACATTACACGATTCTCGTTGACAATTTTTGTCTGACCGTTTATTACCTTCCCCTTTTCGTCAGTTATCCTGACAGTTACGTTTGCGGTTCCAAGTTTATGAAAGATCGATTGCGGCGTATTCTTTTTCAGGACGGCATTTCCATCCCTGAACTTTGTAGGTGCAGTAGTACTTATTGGTGAATTCTGCCCGCGTGTCTGAGCGTCGCGCCTTCCCCGACTAAATTCGCCATACTTCTGATTCACCCGTTTCAGGTAAGGGACGCGGTTGTACAACCGGATAAAGTCAGCCTGTCCGTTTAACTGAACCGCACGTGAATTACTAACGTTGTTACCAATCGTATAATCTCCGCGGGTAATAGGTGCCACATCCCAATCGTATGCTGCCTGATAGATCGCCGATGATGAAGTCCAGTCGAGCAACGGCAGTTTATTGATCGGGATGGTATACGAAATATTCCACGTGTGATGGTAGTGTGTATTTCGTCCACCATCCAAAATGCTTTGCCAGATTGTGTCGCGCCGGGCCTGATAGCCAGGAAGGTTTTTGTCGATTGCACCAAGTGGTTCATCAATCCGCGATGAATTAACAGCAGAAAAATCAATTTTCAGTCCGCGTGTCAGATCGAAACGGAAGTCGTAATACCTGTTCCAGATGAAGTCTTTGAGATACGTTACAGGCAGTATAAAGCCAGGATTGGTGATATTACGGTATTGCACGGTACTGCTCGTGCGATTGAGATCCGACCGGAAAGATAACTGGCTCGGCATGAAATTGAGGTTAAAATCGCGCACAATTGTCAATGCCGGTGATTTTAAGAATTTTACATTTTTGAAAGGATCAAAGGGCTTCGGCCTGCTTACAAAATTATAATTCAGCAAAGCACGTGTATTAATCGTTTGTTCAAGAATGGTATTGATGTCTCCCTGCTCGAACACATTATGAGAGTAGGTAAGCGAGAAATTCGAAAGATCATAAATCTTCGGATCACCGGTCTTATTGGGTTTATCGATCTGAACGTTCGTTAGATTGATGCTCCTGCGTGCTGTAAACGTCTGGGAAATTCGTTTTATTGAATCGCGGTCTTGCGAATTTGCAGCGTTGGCAAGCGCGTCTTTGAGTTTCACATCTTTATCCAGAGGTGAATATTCGGGAGTAGAAACCGCTTTTGAGAAACCCAGGTATAGGGGTATTTTTACGCCCGATTCTGGTTTAAAGAACTTTCCTAATTCAAGATTGGTGGAGATATCGTATTCATGACTGTCATCCAGCGTCCGTTGTCCCATTTTTGAGTCAATGCTTCCAAACCCCGTAGTTGTCATCCTTCCGGCGAACGAATAGGTCCCCAAATCGGCCAAATTTCCCGAAACGCGTCCAATGGCAGCCCAACCACCTTTTTCTTCAAAATCGGTCAACCGCAGTTCATTTACCCATACTTCAACCGATTTCGGGCCCAATGTTCTCCCTTTCTTATTCCGGATACCGATCATCGCCACCTCCACCTGCGAGAGATCGGGGTTTCCTTTTACTTTAATCCTGTTTTGATTTTTGTTTACCTCCTTGTGGACCTGTTCGTAAATATCACTCAGCGTAATTGTAGATCCGGCCACACGCATTTTGTTGTTTCGCTCCAGTTTTAGTTGTGGCAGTAAATCAAGCGGAATATAAACCCTGTTTGCTTCGGGCCACACGATCAAACGATCACTTTCTCTTTCAGAACTGTACAGAGACGAAGGTGGAGTTTTCTTTAATGGAACTTCGTATTCGTAGTAATTGTATTGAAAATCAGATCCTAACCGAACGAACAAGTACAGATCGTCATCTTTCAGATTGGTCCCTTCCATTTCCTCTGCATGGACTTCAAGTTTCAATGTCTTATACCTGCGCATGTCAATGAGCATTGTTTTATAGGCCCCCCGCGCATCACCAGGTTGCAAATCGGTGGTACGTAAAACCATTGATTGCTCGTTCAACTGGGTCAGCTGGGCATTCGAAGGATCGATCACACGACTTACACCGGGAGGAAGGATGTAATTTACAGGTTTCTTGCTGCTGTTTTCCTCTACGTTCACTGCCGATATTTCAAACTGCGTATCCGGCGATGGGATGCTTAAATCTTCCGTGAGGTCTTTATCGTATCGTCTCCAATTGGTACGAACAAGATCGAGCGTAGCAAATCGCATCACAACAGGTTTTTGCCATCCCCGCAAAAACATTCTTATAAAACGGATCGATCTGAAATCGTTGATGGTGCCGTAAACCTTATCGGGGGAACTCACGGGGATTTTAAACTGATACCAAGTGACTTCTTTTGATGAACCATTTGAAACCGGAGCAACTCTGATATCCGTAATATAGTTTTTGCCCATTGCCATGTTCGCATGGTCTATCTTAAGATGATATTGGAAGTAGGCTTCATTTTCATTCAGTGTGTTGTCGTCATTAATGTCCTCAACATCAGGTATTGATGTGGCAGCTGTCGGGTAGCTCTCGGGCGATTGCTCCGAAGTGGGCGAATTGCTTTCAGTTCGGGCATAGAACTTATACCGTTCGAGAAGATTTTTATTTTGCTGATCATAACTGGTACCGCGAAAATAGTGGTAGTCATCGCTCGATGGATCTCTTCTGGCGATACCTAAAGCAGCAGTATCGGTCACCACATTTGCAAGTTTATTGATATAACTGCTAAAGAATGTTCCTTCATCTTTCGAACTAAGTCCGTCAATTCCAACGTCCTGATTTACACGAGCGGCGGGAGAATTATCGAAAGCTTTTACGAGTGACTGCTGCTTCGAAACCCTTCCCCAGGCAGTATGATCGATGGTTGTAGTATCGCCATTGGCAGGTAAGCCCTGTTCGAACGACTTCCGCCCATCGCGCAGCACATCTTCCGAAACATTTCCAAGGTTAAAATAGAGATCACCACCCGGATTTGCAACTCCAAGTGAATCATCCATTGCGAAGGGATCCATCAGCCAAAATTCGATGTATTCGACATTAGCAGCTTCAAAATCGCTTGTTTCAATTTTTCGCATGATTCCACCCCATCGTGTTTCGGGCGATTTAAGTTTGTCAAAAGCATCAACACCCGAAGAAAAAGCAGATGGATTTACGTCGTAATTGTAAGAGCCTCTTTCAGATGGATAAAAAGAGAGGTCAAGTGTCGGAATATTCGTTGGCTGGCCGGCAGGCGTTTCGCGATCCGGAAATATCTCCTTTTGAAATACTTCCCGTACCCGGTGATCTTTACGCATTTCATCCTTCACAGGCGAAGTACGTCGCTGCATAAACGGATCGATGATGTACCACGAAAGCAGCGCACGGTTATACCCGTTTTCGAGATTGTTGATCAGGTCACCTTCGGGAAACAATTCGTTCGATTGCGGCGTACTTGCCGTATACCAACCCACAAACGATTTAAGATTGATAGGCGTTTTAGCTCCCTCAAAATCGTCGATATAAGCCGCTCCCTCTTTTGAAATCACCTTTGAATGACCCGGAAATAATTTGGCCCATTCGGCTTCGATTGCAATCTTCGACTCTTCCTTCGTCTTAATAAAAGGAAGTGCATTTACCATCCGGGTGATCATACCAGAGGTTGAATTGTAGGATGCATTCAAACCAAGCATAAGGTTCGAAATCGGATCTTCGCCGTAATTCACTTTTTGGTAAAGCGGCTTTTCGTGCAGATACATCATCGTACCGCCGATGTTGAAATTCTTATTGAATTCGTAGTTTAAGTGCGTACCCAGCATTGTTTTACGCTGCATACTAAAGAGATCCTCACTCTCGGTCGAAATCGAAATAGGTGTCCCCGATTCCAGCAAACCCTGATTAATGATTTTAACTTTTCCCTGCGTATAATCGACAATAAAATCCACGTCTTCCTGAAGTTGTCTTCCACCTGCCATCACTTTCACCGAACCACGTGTAATATTGATGGCATCGAGCGAAATTTCAGTATTCGAAGATCCTTTGTAGCTCCCCAATAACCGAAATTTATTCTTTTCCGCGTCCTGTTCGGCTACTGTCTTCGTTTTATCGTAAAGACTTCGGAAAACATATTTTTTTATGGCACTGGCATCGCCTTTCAACTGTCGTTCCAAATTCGAACCAAACGGTTCAATAACCGGGAAGATGATTCGTCCCCGCGAAGAATTGATGGTAATCCGTTCCAGGTAATCGAAAATGCCATCCGGATAAGGATCAAGTTGCTTATTTAAACGATCAAGGTTCATTACCCCGAGCAGTATCTTTTCTTTAAGCGGACCATCGGGCAAATAGTTAATATTCGATCCGGCGGCGTCATTCTTAAAAAGCACATCGAGCTTAAAATCTTCACTCGAAATTCGCTGACCATTAATGTTGTATACATTTTTCATCATTAACTGCCAGTTTTTGAACAAGGGATTCAGATTCGTCCCTTTGAGCATTTTCAAAATCAATGTACCAGGAGCAGCAATCCCATCCGTCGAAAACTCCCCAACCTGAAAAGTTACACCATTTGAAGTGTACTGATAGGCAACTGCAAGTACTTCGTCGTTATTAACAGATTGGTTTAATGATAAATATCCAAGTTGCCGGTTAAGCGTATACTCGGTAGAATCCAGCAAACGCGCATTTTCAATCTTTTCGTAATCGCGTCCGCCCACAAAATTCTGACCAACCAATGGGCCAAGTACCTCGGTAAGCCTCGCAATATCACGAATACCGGAATAGGTGGTGTTCATCTCCTTATAAAGTCCGTTGATGTCGTTACCCGGATAAGTATTGAACGGGAACGAAAGACCGGGGGTATCGCCAAACGATGAAATATTCTGATTCTGTTTATTCGTGCCTCTTTCGCCCAGATCCATCAGCGCCAGTATATTACGTGATTCCTGAAAACGGCTGGATTTATTGGTCACCCATACTTCAATCTTGTTGATGGTGACCGATGATTTTATGATGGGCAATTCTGCAAGCGCCTGATCGTAGTTTTCGTAAAAATAGTGCCCCAATAAAAAATGACGGTTGGCATCATAGTCGGTCGCGCTGATTTCGAACTTCGATTTCTCTGCTCCACCTTCTGTGTTTATCACTTTCGTCTCCCCTTTTTGCTGCGAGAAAACGGTTGAAACAGATAACTTTCCGAATTGCAAATCGGTTTTTACCCCAAAGAGATTGGTTCCGCCCCTGATAAGCGTACCAGTGAGTGGCATAGAGACATTGCCCGCCTCGATGTTCTTCACAATATCATCATCGTTGCCCGCGTAATCGAGCTTTATTTTATTTTCAAAATCGAAGGTGGCATCGGTGTTGTAATTGAACCTCATTTTTAACCGTTCACCGATTTGTCCATCGAGATTCACATTGATTTTCTGACTAAAATCGAAGGTCGTATTTCGCTGCATCCTAACCGGAATCGAAGGGTTTTCGATCCGATTGCTCCGAACGCCCAAACTCATCTCGACATAACCCTGTGGTTTGATATTCACAACATTCGATCCAAATACCTTATTGAAAGCCTGACCACTGATACGAAACTGAGGAAGAAGTTGCGATCGCTGATTCATTGAACTTTGCGACATTCTCTCACGCCAATACCGCGAAATAGACTCCTTAAGATCTGTCTTCATATACTCTTCGAGGCTGAGCGAAAGCGGCAAACGAAAATCAGTAGATCCCACCTTTTCAGAGATCAGGTAATCGCCCGCAACCGGGTCATATTCAATAACAGTATAGATATTTGAAGGTTTTTTGAGATATAGTGCCGATGTATCTTGTGAACCAGAATTCACAAAAGTGCTCTCATCTTTAAATGGAAAAGGCAGTGGACCAAGTGTATCCCTGCGAATTGTATCCTGCGGAGCCATCTGATTTATCAGCAAAGCTTCGCTGGTTGATCTTTCCATACCTACCAAAACAATACTGTTGCTGGTTAGGGTGGATATGATCAAAAGGGTTAAAACTACTGCCGTATTTAATAAAACCCGTCGCAATATATTTTATTAAAAACTTTTTAATGCTATTTTGAGAAGTTGTTCTACAGTTAGACCTGGCTGCGCCGCAATAATCTGATCCAAAGAATTTTCAACCGCTTTTTTATTGAATCCAAGCATTTCGAGCGCACTCAGGGCTTCATTTCTTACGACCGAATCGCCAGTTTTGAAAATTTTATCCGAAGCGACTCCCTTACCCACTTTATCCTTAAGTTCAATGATAACCCGCTGAGCTGTTTTGGCCCCAATCCCCTTAATGCTTTTCAAAAGATTCACATTCTCAGTCAGAATAGCGTTACGCAAATCGTCAGGAAGATAGGATGATAGCATCATAATTGCGATGGCAGCTCCGATTCCGTTTACTAAGATTAGCATTCTGAAAAAATCACGCTCATCCTTATCGGCAAAGCCATACAGTAATTGAGCATCCTCACGCACCACCTGATGAAGGAATAACTTACTGTTCTCTTTACCGTTTATACGGGAATAGGTATTGATGGAGATATGTAAAAAATAACCGATTCCACCGGCCTCAACCACAACCCCTGCAGGGGTTAATCCGGATATTGTTCCTTTGATAAATTCGTACATAGAATGTAAAAAAACCTCCTAATTAATTTAAAAACAATATCCTAAATCTTGATACAAATTAGATTCCACCGGGAATCATTTGTTTTATTTCTTAATTTAACACAAAATTTCACAAAATTCGTGCAACCCTTCAAAAGTACAAATAAAAACGGTTACGCAAAATCATTATTACTACCTCGTATTTTGCGCAGGAATCGGAACAGGTAAATTACGGAAACGACATCGCCGTTTCGCACTATGCAGGACAATATCCGGAACAGGACGGACACAATTCCGAAGTATTCGGGTAGCTTTGTAGAATACTAAACAGATATCAAATGGATATTTCAAACCGTTTTCCCGAAAACCCACTTCTTCGTCCGACCGATCTAAAACCAGGTATTGAAGGAATGGAAATCGTTTGCCTGTTGAACCCGGGCGTTTTTCAGTTTGAAGGAAAAATCTGGCTGCTGCTTCGTGTTGCCGAAAGACCCAAACAAATTGAAGGCAAAATCAGCTTTCCGGTATATAATAGTGAAGGTAAAATTGAAATTCTGAGTTTCGATAAAAACGATCCCGATCTCGACGCGACCGATCCCCGCATTATCAACTATAAGAAAAAAGATTACCTCACAACGCTCTCTTATTTACGACTTGTTTGTAGTGATGATGGAATTCATTTTCACGAGCCGGCTGGTTATCCTCCCATATTTGGTAAAGGCGAACTCGAAACTTTTGGCATTGAAGACTGCCGCGTAGCCACGATGAAAGATGAATTCTGCCTGTCGTTTACCGAAGTATCCGAATTTGGGGTTGGTGTAGGTCTGATCCGGACCAATGACTGGAAGAATTTCAAACGCGAGGGGATGATCTTCCCGCCTCACAATAAGGATTGTGCGATATTCGATGAAAAGATCAATGGAAAATATTTTGCACTGCACCGTCCGAGCAGCCCTGAACTGGGAGGTAACTATATCTGGCTGGCCGAATCACCCGATCTGATTCACTGGGGACAACACAAGTGCATTGCCACCGTACGTCCCGGTATGTGGGATTCGAAACGTGTCGGTGCAGGCGGAGCACCCATCCGGACAGAAAAAGGATGGCTTGAAATCTATCACGGAGCAAATAGCGATCATCGTTATTGTCTGGGTGCCTTGTTGCTGGATATTAATAATCCTTCAAAAGTACTGGCCCGAAGCATTGATCCGATCATGGAACCCATTGAGACGTACGAACAAACCGGATTTTTCGGCAATGTCGTATTTACCAACGGTCACTATGTGAAAGGCGATGATATCTTCATGTATTACGGTGCGAGTGATGAAGTGATCTGCGGTACAAGGCTCTCCATTTCCAAAATACTTTCGAAACTCAATTAACTGCAACCACCAACGATACCAGCTACAGGACGTTGTAATACCAGCAGGTGAAGCTGCGTTGATTGTTGAGTTGCCGGCCGGTACACGTCTGAAGACGGTGGGATCAAAAATTAAAGTTGGGAGTACAGTGATCGCCTACAAATGATCTTTAATTCGATTTTGAGCGGGTTTTATCCTTGAGTCTCCTTCTGAATGCAAAAGCAGAAATGCCTCCGAGGCTCTAAGAATCAAAGCTTCACGAAGGATAAATAACTATTCCCCACCTGTTCTGTCAATCTCGTGACGCTGCATTGGGTTTTTCGATAATGCAGCGTAGCGTTTGCGATTCTCAAACAGATCGATTGCAAGATATAATGCATTACGAAACGACTCTTCGGAGGCAGTGCCTGTCCCGGCAAGGCTGTAAGCGGTACCGTGACCCGGTGAAGTACGGATAATTGGTAATCCTGCAGTATAGTTCACACCCGATTCGAACGCAAACGATTTGAAAGGTATCAAACCCTGATCGTGAAACATGGCCAGGGTAGCATCAAATTTTTTGAACTCACCCGAACCAAAAAAACCATCTGCCGGATATGGCCCCAAAGCGATGATTCCCTCATCATTCGCCTGTTTGATAGCAGGTAATATGATCCGTTGTTCCTCATCACCAATCAAGCCACCATCTCCTGCGTGAGGATTAAGTCCGAGAACGGCAATGCGTGGTTTATGGATTGAAAAATCTTCAAGCATCGTTTTATGGAGGACCCGCAGGTTATTCAGTATTCTTTCTTTGGTAATCAATGCAGCCACCTGACTCAATGCGATATGGCCCGTAACAACACCGACCTTTAAAATATCGCTGACCATTAACATCAGAAAGTTTTTTGCACCAAATTCTTTGGCAAAATAGTCGGTGTGGCCCGGAAAATGAAAACTCTCGGATTGTATGTTTTCTTTGTTGATAGGAGCAGTGACAACAACATCAATATCGCCCGCTTTAAGATCCCTGACAGCAGCCTCAAGGGCCGCTAAAGCCGCCTCACCAGCCTGCTTTGTCGATTTTCCAAGTTCAACCCTCACGTCTTCATTCACGCAATTGATAATATTTACGCGCTTGGGATTCGCATCCCTGGCGGTATTTACCTGGTTAAAATTGAAAATTTCGCTGTCCATTGCCTTCCGGTAATAGGCCGCAACTTTCGGCGAACCATAAACAACCGGAGTACACATTTCCAAAATCCGACTGTCAGCTAAAGCTTTAATAATTACCTCGTAACCAATTCCATTAATATCACCGTGGGTGATTCCCACCTTAATTTTATGTTGCTCCATTCCTAAAATCTATAATATATGATTACAATCCGTATTGATAAACGGTTGATTTGTCAAATTTAAGCTTTTATTTGAGAAATCACAGTGGCATTTAATGCCAAAATTTGATCGTGGTTATGTCTCTCTGCCTTCGCCACGATCAAAATGGTTTATGCCAACCCCCGCAGAAAGTCAATCAGCAACCGCACACCGGAGGCGGTTCCCCCTTTTGTCCGGTAATGATCTGCTGCATTTATAAATGCAGGTCCTGCAATGTCAAGATGAATCCAGGGATAGTCCACAAATTTCGCCAGAAACATGCCGGCAGAAATTGCTCCACCTTCGCGTGCACCAATATTCTTCATGTCGGCAATATCCGATTTGATCGATTCGCCATACTCTTCCCAAAGTGGAAACTCGACCACACGCTCATAAACATTCTCGCCTGACTGTTTTAAACCATTAAAAGTTTGAACATCTGCATTTCCCATTCCCACGATTCCGTACTGACCGATTGCCATGGCCGCAGAACCTGTGAGCGTTGCAACATCAATCACCAGTTGGGGCTGATAATCCTTAGCATAACTAAGCGCATCAGCCAATATCAACCGACCTTCAGCATCGGTATTCAACACCTCAACCGTTTGACCGCTATGCATATAAATCACATCTCCGGGAGCATACGCATTCCCGTCAGGACGATTATCAGTTGACGGAACAAGACCAATCAGGTGCAATGGCAATTTACATTTCGCAGCAAAGTACATCACAGAAGCAACTACTGCGCTTCCGGCCATATCGCACTTCATGTAATCCATTGAATCTTTAGTTGGTTTCAGGCTCAATCCTCCCGTATCGAAAACAACCCCTTTTCCCACCAAAACAATTGGTTTCGAATTCTTTGCATCAGCAGGATTCCATTCCATCACCGTGAAGGTCGGAGGATCGATACTTCCCAAATTGACAGCAAGCAAGCCACCCATCTTTAATGCTTCAATTTTATCCTTGTGAAAAACCTCCGTTGAAAAGCCGGCCATCTTCCCCATCGCTTCAAAGCTCTCAGCCAGTTTTACGGCATTCAGGTGCGATGCCGGTTCATTAACAAGATCGCGTGCGATAAAAACCGCTTCGATCACTACGGCCAATGTATCCATCTCGTTTTCTGAGACTTCAGTCCCGACAAAATTGATCTTCTCAAGATTCCACCGTTTTTTAGTCGTCGCCGACTGGTACTTCACAAATTGGTAACTCCCTAAAGCCAAACCTTCGGCTAAGGCAATACTCGTTTGAGGATGAACGGCCGGAACAAAGATATCGACGCCGCTGATTTTTTCTTTGCATAAAATTCCGGATATTTCATTTCCTCTTTTCCGGCATTGTTCCTGGAATACGCCCTGCTCTTTTAAAGGATCGGCAAAGGCAATTAAAATTAATTCGTCATACCGGTTCACAACAACCAATTCATTCTCTTCGAATTGTTTAAGCACATAAGCCGCTTCATTTTCAGTGAATGGAATTCCGGTAAGCGCCGTCCGGTCGAAAACCAGGTATACCTTGGCGAAGGATTGTGCCTGCTCATTTATGCTAAATTGAAACTTTCTGTTTTCTATCATCTTATTTTATTATCATATGCAACCAACAATTTTAAATGTTGATGGTTCAAAATTACAAATTAATTGATTTACCGGCTGTCGTTGAAAAATTTACGTGATAATCCAAATTACAGTTGAAAAATTAGTTATTTTGCTCCGGCAAGTTGATTTATCACCATTAAAGTGTATCCTGTTTTTACATTTTAATCGGAACAAATGGCTAGTCAGTGTTTAATAAATTATAAATCAGGTTTATACCAATTTTAAGAATCATTAATGAGAAAATGGCGTACCGATGACTCAGCCGAGCTTTACAACATCAACGGTTGGGGAATTAATTATTTTTCGATCAATGAAAAAGGACATGTTGTTGTCACCCCCCGGAAAAATGGCGTTGAAGTTGACCTAAAAGAATTGGTTGAAGAACTTCAGTTGCGGGATGTTTCTGCACCGATGTTGATACGGTTTCCTGACATTCTTGACAGCCGGATCGAGAAAATGGCCAGTTGTTTCAAAATAGCCTCCGAAGAATACGCCTATAAAGCCCAGAATTTCATCATCTACCCCATCAAGGTCAACCAAATGCGCCCTGTTGTTGAGGAGATCGTTGGTCACGGGAAGAAATTCAACATCGGCCTTGAGGCGGGTTCTAAGCCTGAATTACATGCAGTTATCGCCATCAATACAGATAATGATTCACTGATCATCTGTAATGGTTATAAAGATGAAGATTATATCGAGCTGGCACTTCTTGCCCAGAAAATGGGACGTCGTATCTATTTGGTCGTTGAAAAACTCAGCGAACTTAAACTGATTATCAGGATTGCCAAGCAGTTCAAAATAAAACCAAATCTTGGAATAAGGATCAAACTGGCCAGTTCAGGCAGCGGGAAATGGGAAGACTCAGGCGGTGATGTCAGTAAATTCGGACTCACTTCGAGCGAATTACTCGAAGCCCTCGAAGTACTCGAAAAGAACAAAATGAAAGATTGCCTGCATTTGGTTCACTTCCACATCGGCAGCCAGGTTAATAAAATCAGGCGCATTAAAATTGCGATCCGCGAAGCATCACAGTTTTATGTGCAGCTACATTTGAATGGTTATAACATTAGTTTCGTTGATATTGGTGGCGGATTGGGGGTCGATTACGATGGAACACGTTCGTCGAACAGCGAAAGCAGCGTGAACTACAGCATACAGGAATACGTGAACGACGTGATTTCGACAATGGTTGATGTAAGCGATAAGAATAATCTGCCTCATCCAAACGTAATTACAGAATCGGGGCGATCACTCACAGCGCATCATTCGGTATTGATATTCGAAGTGCTTGAAGCAACCTCACTTCCGATTTGGGAAGAAGACGAAGAAATAGAAGCGGATGGACACGAATTGCTCAAAGAGCTTTATTCGCTGTGGAGTACACTGAATCAGACCCGTATGCACGAAACATGGCACGATGCACAACAGATTCGCGAAGAGGCACTCGACCGTTTCAGTCTTGGATTGCTCGACCTTCAGACAAGGGCCAAAATCGAAAAATTGTTTTGGTCGATCGCCAAAGAGGTTCAGCAAATGACCAACGGGATGAAACATATCTCGGAAGAGCTGACCACGCTTCCTAAGTTATTATCTGATAAATATTTTTGCAATTTCTCGCTTTTCCAGTCGTTACCCGATTCCTGGGCAATTGACCAGATATTCCCGATTATACCAATTCAGCGTCTCGATGAGAAACCCGACCGTTCGGCAACACTTCAGGACATCACCTGCGATTCGGACGGGAAGATTGATAATTTTATCTCAACACGCAACCTCTCCTATTACCTCCCGGTACATTCATTAAAACCGAAGGAGCCTTATTACATCGGGGTATTTCTTGTTGGAGCATATCAGGAAATTCTGGGCGATTTACACAACCTCTTCGGAGATACCAATGCGGTGCACGTTTCGGTTGACGATAAAGGTTACAGCATCGATCAGATTATTGATGGTGAAACAGTCGCAGAAGTGCTTGAATATGTGCAGTACAATCCCAAAAAATTAGTCCGCACCGTCGAAACATGGGTAACGTCATCTGTAAAATCCGGAATTATTACCACTGAAGAAGGAAAAGAGTTCCTCTCGAACTACCGTTCCGGGTTGTATGGCTATACCTATCTTGAATAGACGTTATTGGTTCCATGATTCCGGATGGTTTTTATCCCGTCAGGGATAATTTCAACAGCAACAATTTTTACATTCCTTGATTGTCTGGCCCTGGAAAAATACAATTACCGGATGGTTTTTATCCCGGCAGGGATAATCCGTCGGTAGAAAAATAGGTAGCGGGGAGGCGGTTCGTCCCGTACGGGACGACAGATCCCTATCATATCGCCGAATATCGCAAAATACTAACTGATTTTGGCATCGATTACGATGAACAATATATTTTTAAACCAATCGAATAACGCAC
>JAAFHB010000188.1 GCA_010906965.1 Mariniphaga sp.
GGCAAGCAGCCTGCCGTTATTCTCGACCACGTTTGCAATTTGGAATGCAATGTGTTCATACATGGTAGCTGCCTGATCTTCGATGGAGTGTCCCGAAGCTGATAATAAAGGCATTATTTGATTCTCTGCCCATTCCCGGCCTAATGATTTAGGCCATTTCTGATGATAGAAATCAAGATTGTTTAGTTTCTGAAGTAAGGAAATGTCGATTGTTCCTGAAGCGCCCATTTGTCCATCTTTATCGTAGGCAAACCCTTTCTGTTGTGCTAGTTCGTTTAAAACAATGTTGGCAGGACATACATCAAAGGCAATTCGGGTACCATCCTGGTCAAACGAGATATTGGCAAAACCGCCAATATTCAGGCAATATTTAAATTCAGAGAAGAGCAGTTGATCACCTATCGGGACAAGGGGTGCCCCTTGTCCGCCGAGCGCAACATCGAAGCTTCTGAAATCACTGACCGTTGTTATCTGAGTAGTTGCAGCAATCGAGGCTCCGTTCCCAAGCTGGAAGGTGAATTTCTGATCGGGTTGATGGAAAATCGTGTGGCCGTGAGAAGCAATTAATTGCGGTAGCGCTTTCCCTTTTAGAAATTCAGGAATCAATTTACCTGTGTAGCGCCCATATTCATCGTGCAGCATCAAAAACTCCTCCGCTCTCATATTGGGGGTGTTTTTCAGCTTTTCAAGCCAAACAGAGGGATATGGAATTGTTTCTGCTTCGACAATTTCGTAGTTCCATTTGTTGCCCGACTGCGTAAAACGGCATAGGGCGATGTCGATTCCATCGAGCGACGTCCCCGACATAATGCCAAGCGCTAAAATTTTCATTTGTATATAACTGCTTTATATTCATTACTATTTCCCTGATAGTCGGTCACTGCCAATCGGAGCAGGTGCGACTTCCCGAAAACCATTCTGCTTTTATCAAACGAATAGGAGAGGACTTGTGTTTTTGGATCGAATTCGAAAAGTACCCAATTACCGTCAATTTCACCCCGGTACGATTTTATTCCCGAAAGGTTGTCTGTAATTTTAAACTGCAATTTTGCCGCATTCGTAAGTGTCTTTTTATCCTTAATACTAAGTGGCGTAATCGATGGAGGCATTTTATCAACAGCAACAGCAAAACTTCCCAAAAGATTTGTTTTTACAGTAACCCATCCACCAGAATACTCGCCGCCAACAGCCGATTTTCGTCCCGTAGCCGCATCGACCGATACAATTAAAGCCTTGTCTCTCAAATCCTCTGGAATCCAATCAGATTTTAGAGAAAGTGTATAGGGTTTCTGTAACGGGATCAGCTTTGAACTTACCTGTTGAAGCTCTGAGTAACAACCCGAAGGCCTGGGCGACGATTTCCAGGTGAAGTCCAGGTCATCATATAAGGCGCCTGCAGGCATATCAATCTTGATTTTATCGTTTTCGAATTCATTTGATTGATCATATTGAAAAAGTTTACCTGAAGATTGATTCTTCGCCGGTAATGATGATTTCTTATTCGCCGTATGAAACTTTAGGCTGGTTTTATTTTTGAAGGCATCCGAAACAACAATCTCGAATTCGTGCCCTTTCCCGTCATCAAGGTTTAGAACTCCGTTTTTGTCTTCCGGTTCATAAATATCCAGCCGGTTTCCAGGTAGTTTATATAACCGTTGAATCCAGTGACGCGTTTTTTGATACTCTTCAAAATCGGCCTGCGCATTGGCATACCGGGTATCGTCGAATGAAAAATTATTCATTTTAAAGCCAAAAACCTGACGTCCGTCGCAGAACAGCATAGCGGAATAGATCCCAATTTTTAATCCGACACCATTGAAATCATCATCGGCCTGAATTCCAAAACCGATTTTGCCAAAAAGCCCGATCGGGAGATTCAGTTTTAAGCGGTATCCACCCGGAACCGGCACAGTTTCAAAACTTTTTTTGTTTCGATCCTGGCCTACATTACTGTTTGCCGATAATGGATAAACAAACAGTGTTTTGATTTTCGGTGCGCTGTTGTCCCTGATTCCTAAATTATAAAATAATGGATTATAGGCTCTTTCAGATTTTGTATTTCTGATTTCGAAATGAAGATGTGGACCTCCGGAACTGCCTGAATTGCCGGACCAGGCAATGATTTCACCCTTTTTAAAATGAAACTGACCCGACGTTAAGGTAAGATTAACCTGAAAACTCTCTTTATCGTATTGTTTTTCTTTTACGTATTGCTGCAATTTGGGCTGAAACCTTTCGAGATGCCCATAAACCGAAGTCGTGCCATCCGGATGATTCATATATAAGGCGTTACCATAGCCGGTAGGAGAGATTCCAATTCTGGAAATATATCCATCCTTTACTGCATACACCGGAAGTCCGGTTCTGCCTTGTGTACGAAAATCGAGACCCGAATGAAAATGAGACGTCCTTAATTCGCCAAAACCTCCTGAAAAAAAGAAAGGAGGTCTAAGAGGACTTGTAAATGAATCATTAACAGGGATATTTTGAGCAGTAAGCCCATAAAAAGGACAGATTAAAAGGACTAAAATCGATAAAACAACGTTCATTTTTAACATTTTTCAAAGAAATGGCTAAATTAATAAACTTTTAAAAGCGTTCCAAGGCAATAAAATGATTAAGATATTTTTGCAATATGATTAAAATATTAACTTTGTCTCTGTAAACAATAGGTATGACAGAGCGTGAAACTGTTTTATTGCGGGAATTTAAAGGTAAGCTCGATAAACTGATCAATCTTCATTTGCGGATGAAAAAGGAGAAACAGTTATTGATCGAGGAACAATCGCAAATGAAAGAGCAGATCAGGTTACTCAATTTACAGAATGAGGAGCTGGTCAAAAAGCAGGAAGACCAAAAGTTTGCAAAATCGTTGCTGGGTGCGGATGATGATCCACACGAAGCTAAAATAAAGATAAACAGAATAGTGCGGGAAATAGACAAATGTATTGCTCTGTTGAATAAGTAATACAACATGCTATGGATGATAAACTTTCGATAAATATCAATATAGCCGACCGGATGTATCCTTTAAGAATTGATCGTAATGAGGAGGAGGGTATTCGTAAGGCAGCGAAAATTATCAACGAAAAGGTAGTTCAATATAAGCAAAAGTATGCTTCGAAAGACCTGCAGGATTGCCTCGCTATGGCAACATTGCAGTTTGTAATTCAGAAGTTTGATACCGAAAAACGTATTGATGTTTCGCCTTTGGTCGACGAATTGGAAGTGATGAATGATTTTCTGGCAGAGTTTCTTGAAAAGGAGAATTAGTTTTTAGATTCTATATTGACCCGCATTTTACAATTATTTCGGATGATCGGCATTTGCTGCTTATACGGATAGTTTGAATTTGCGGTATTTTTTTGTTAAACCTTTAATTGTATTTTACTAATGGACATAATTATCACGGGCATTCTTACACTGCTGATAGGAGGTACAGCCGCCTATTTTCTGTGGGACATGATGCTGACGAAGAAAAAGGAGAAATTGCTTGCCGATGCCGAAGTGCAGGCAGAAGTGTTAAAAGAGAAAAAAATGCTTCAGGCAAAAGAGAAGTTTATGCAACTAAAATCGGAGCATGAAACTTATATTAATGAGCGGAATCTTCGTATTTCAGGTACTGAAAATAAGCTGAAACAAAAGGAAGCCATTTATCTTCAGCGGAAAGAAGAACTTCAGCGTAGCATTAAAGATTTTGAAAATTCGGAGCGTGAGATTGACTCGATTCGCGAAAACCTGAATATTCAACTCGAATTAGTGGAGCAAAAGGAAGAAGAGATGCTTAAACTGCATAAACAACAGGTTCAGCAACTCGAAGCATTATCAGGTATTTCAGCAGATGAAGCAAAATCGCAGCTTGTCGACTCATTGAAAAATGAAGCCAAAACAGAAGCGATGTCATTCATCCAGGAGATCATGGATGAAGCCAAAATGACCGCCAATAAAGAGGCAAAAAAGATCATTGTCAAATCCATTCAGCGTGTTGCTTCCGAAACTGCAATCGAAAACTCGGTCACTGTATTTCACATCGAGAGCGACGAAATTAAAGGCCGGATCATCGGACGCGAAGGCCGTAACATCCGTGCACTCGAAGCTGCCACAGGCGTTGAAATCATTGTGGATGACACCCCCGAAGCAATTGTACTTTCTGCTTTTGACCCGGTTCGGCGCGAAATTGCCCGGCTGGCGTTGCATCAACTTGTAACGGACGGACGTATCCATCCTGCTCGTATTGAGGAAGTGGTTAATAAAGTAAAAAAACAAATTGAGGAAGAGATTATTGAAACAGGTAAACGTACAACGATCGATCTTGGAGTTCATGGATTACACCCTGAATTGATCCGTCTGATCGGAAAAATGAAATACCGCTCTTCGTACGGGCAAAATTTATTACAGCATTCTCGCGAGACTGCCAACTTATGTGCCATCATGGCTGCTGAGCTTGGATTGAATCCCAAACGTGCCAAACGTGCCGGACTACTCCACGATATTGGTAAAGTGCCGGATGATGAACCCGAATTACCGCATGCAATTTTGGGTATGAAACTGGCTGAAAAGTTCAAGGAGAAACCCGATATCTGTAATGCAATTGGATCTCACCATGATGAGGTTGAGATGGATAGTTTACTTGCCCCGATTGTACAGGCTTGTGATGCTATTTCAGGTGCCCGTCCTGGTGCCCGACGCGAAGCGGTTGAATCGTACATCAAAAGGTTGAACGACCTCGAAAACATGGCGCTTTCATACCCGGGTGTTACCAAAACGTATGCAATCCAGGCCGGACGCGAATTGAGGGTGATTGTTGGAAGTGATAAAATGACTGACATCGAAGCTGAAAATCTTTCGTACGATATCGCAAAGAAAATTCAGGATGAAATGACTTATCCTGGTCAGGTGAAAATTACAGTTATCCGCGAAACACGGGCTGTGAGCTATGCAAAATAGAAAATTCAATTCTTATACAATATGAAGAAAGGGGCCTAATGCCCCTTTTTTCTTGATCAGTATTTTCGAAGTTTTTCGAGTAATTTCTCTGTAATAACTGCTTTTTCTTCATCTCCTCTTAATTGGTAACACTGTTTAAGGGAAATAAGCAATTTTTTAATCATCGTTTCTTTACTTAATGGAGTGGAATTTTCAATGCTTTCCTTATTCTCGTGCACGAAATACTCCAGCTCTTTTGCACCAACAATAGCCCCCTTATGCTCCATATTGATATAGAAAAGGTAAGGATCGGCATTTTCACCGTAGACTTCTTTCGAAATCTCTGGTTCGTAATAACCTAAAATCACGTATTGGCCAATTCCAATCGGGTGAATTGGAAGATTTAAGCTTTGTGCAATAATGCAATACAAGGTTGACAGAGAGATCAGGTTTCCTCTCCTTGAAACAAGTAAGTTATTGATCAGACAGTTTTCGGGCGCATAAATATCAGGCGTATTCAATCCAAAATGGTACATTTCGAAATAAACGTGGTTGATGATCGAAACTTTTTCGATCGAGGTCAGCGAATCGTTTATTTCTATCCAAATATCCCGGACAATTTTCTGGATAAGGACATCAATTTTATCGGGAGCAATGGAGGGATAATGTATGGTACTTCCCAGTATCCATCCGTCGAGAAGTGTTTTTTCTTCTGCCATAACCCATTGTTCCGTTTTATCGATCAGTTTCGACAGTTTGAGTTGATTAATGATCAGCTCAAGGCGCTCGTGTTGCAACAAATTTGATGAAGTACTTAATGCATACTCCAATACAGGTAATATGGCAGGACCCGCTTCGATTAATTTATCCCGCACGGCAAAGAAGACCTCCTGGTCGCGATCGTCAATCAGTGCAAGTAGTGTATCAATATTTACGATGTCTTCCATACTTAACTATTGCGTCAACTTATCGAGAATTTTAACTACAAGTCGTTTCATCACTGGCTGATAGTCACTGCTGGCATCGCGACTGATACGGTTTGCAATGATAATACAAACGGTAAGTGCCTGATGTCCCAATAATTTGCTAAGACCATATATTGCAGAACATTCCATCTCGTAATTCGTGATTTTCATATCATCGAAACGGAAGGCTTCAATTTTATCGTTGATTTGCCGGTCGATAATATTTAACCGCAGTTCTCTGCCTTGTGGACCATAAAACCCGGGCGCCGAAATTGTAATTCCCGGTATAAAATCACCATCTGTAATTTTATCGTAAAGGCCATGATTACAGTCAACAACATAAGGTGAAGCCAGTAATGGATTCCAGTTTGTGTAGCTTTTAAAAGCATTCTCAAATGGCAGATCTGCAAATTCTTCACGTCGGGCATAAAAGTTCATCAATCCGTCGAACCCGATCGCTTTGCGTGATACCAAAAATGCGTCGACTGGAATATCACCTTGTAATGCACCCGAAGTGCCAATTCTTATAATATTTAAACTTGTTTTATCTGCTTTGATCTCGCGTGTTTCCAGGTCGATATTCACTAGTGCATCAAGTTCATTGACCACTATATCAATATTGTCGGTTCCAATGCCCGTAGAGAGTACGGTAATTCTTTTTCCTTTATATCGCCCTGTGATAGTAACAAATTCCCTGTTCTGCGCTTTTAATTCAATCTCATCAAAAAAGCCTGCAATCATTTCAACTCTGCCGGGGTCACCAACCAAAATAATATCGCTGGCAATTTGACCCGGTTTAAGGTGTAAATGAAAGATGGAGCCGTCGGCATTTAGAATCAATTCAGATGGTGCTATTTTTTTCGTCATCATTTTATACTATAGTTTCAATCAAAACTATTCAAAAATACGGACATAAGCAAAAACAGGTGAAAATAATTGTTTATTTGGTATTGCAGTTTGCAATTGGCCTTTGATTTGCTTCACCAGCAGAGTTATCCGAACCTTCAGTTCATCTTCCAAATTCAACAGTTCATCAACTTTTTTTTTGAGTCGCTTAGGATTTGCTTCACCTTTGAGTCGTTAAACAACAATTAGCCAAAAAATGAAGCATTCAATATTCTATATTCTCCTTTTTTTATTCGGTTTGAATACTTATTCGCAAACCGTTATTACTGGAAGGGTAACCGAGGAAAACGGAGAGGTCCTATCAGGTGCAAATGCCTATTTACTTGGAACATACGATGGAACATCAAGCAACGAGAACGGTGTATTCAAGTTTAAATCGACAAAAAAGGGAATGTATGTTTTGCTCGTTCAACTCCTTGGTTTCGAACCCTATTCACGCAATGTTGAATTGAATGGTGATACAATTAAGATCAATGTTCAGTTGAAAGAGGCATTTAATGAATTGAATGCGGTAACTATCACTGCCGGAACTTTTGAAGCCGGCGACAAAAAAAAGGCCGTGACACTTACGCCGCTTGATATGATGACCACTGCGGGTGCTGCTGGTGATGTTTATGGCGCATTACAGTCATTACCAGGGACAACAACCAATGGCGAATCGGGACGGTTATTCGTAAAAGGAGGCGACAGCGAAGAATCCCAAACTTATATTGATGGTTCTCTCGTTTCTGTTCCATACAATTCATCTGCGCCCAATCTGGCAACCCGCGGAAGGTTTAACCCGTTTATGTTTAAGGGGACGGTTTTCAGCACAGGCGGTTATTCTGCGGAATATGGACAGGCACTTTCTTCCATCTTGTTACTGAATACCAATGATATGCCAGCCGAAGACCAGCTCGATCTGTCAATACTTTCGGTCGGTGCGGAAATAGCTGACACTAAATTATGGAAAGGCGGTGCGATAACCGGGACATTATCTTACAACAATCTTCAGCCTTACATGAGCTTAGCGCCCCAGAATTATGACTGGGTTCAGGCACCAAAGTCTGGGAGTGGTGCAATAAGTTTGCGTCAAAAGACCGCTAAAACTGGCATGTTCAAGTTTTATTCCAGTTTCGAAAGCGGTGGTTTTACACTAAATCAGCAAAATCTTGACTTAGGAGGAAAACCATTTGAGTATAGACTCGGTAACGATAACTATTTTATGAATGCCTCCTGGAATGGGAAACTTGGGGATAAATGGGCAATGAATTCTGCCGCCTCTTTTACCAACAACAAGGATATTATCGATTTTGACCAGACGAGAGTTGCAAAAAAAATCCAGGGAGTATTTTTGAAAAATGTTTTTTCGTATCCTTTCTGCGATCAATTTCTGCTGAAATTTGGAGGTGAACTTTCTGAAAAGTCATTCACGCAAAATGTTCAGATGCCTGCTGAAACACATGATAACAGCTTTACAAATCGTACTTTTTCGGGATTTACAGAGGCTCAGGTTTATGCTTCATCAAAGTTTGTGACGCGCATCGGTGGACGGGTGGAATATTCGGATTACCTCCAACGATTAGTTGCTTCCCCGCGAGTATCATCAGCCTATAAAATGAATGAAAACAGCCAGTTATCAGTCGCATACGGTTGGTTTTTCCAGAATCCGCTGGATGATTATTTGCTTTACACGAATCAGTTGAAACCGGAACGAGCTGATCATTATACATTAAGCTACCAATCATCCATCAATAAACGAACCATCAAAGTTGAGTTGTATTATAAAGATTACAAGGATTTGGTGAAACAGAATGGCGAATCCTTTTATCTGCCAACCAGCTATTCCAACTTGGGAAGTGGCTATGCAACAGGGCTTGACTTTTTCTGGAGAGACAACAAGACCATTAAAAACGGCGATTATTGGGTTTCATATTCCTACCTTGATACCAAACGCAATTACCGCAATTTTCCGGGAACCGCCGTTCCTACCTTTGCAAGCAAGCACAATTTGTCGGTCGTTTACAAACACTGGTTAGCCGGATTACGTTCGTTAGTCAGTGTTAATTTAAAATACTCGTCACCACGTGTTTATAACAATCCAAATTCGACGGTATTCAATGGCGAAAAAATGCTGCCATACCGAAGTCTGGATTTAAGCTGGAGTTTTTTATATCGTCAAAACATTATCATTTATGGCGCAGTCACCAATATTCCAGGGTTTAAAAATGAATTTGGAAGGCGATATGCGGGTTCTGCCGATGCGAACGGACAATTTCCAAGTGATGCTATTGAACCTGCATCAAACCGGTTTTTTGTGGTGGCTTGCTTTATTACGTTGACCAAAAAAGGAACGGCCAACCAGTTAGATAAAATTGAGTAAGTGTAAGCTTGCTCAATAATGATGAAACGAAAAAATTGAAATTCAAAATCAAGGATTATATACCAATGTCGTTTAGTTAACAAAGATATCTAAAAGTCCTTATTTTATTGGATTTTTAGCAATAATAGTTCTTTGAAATTTTGTAGTTAGTCGGGT